>JACCUZ010000091.1 GCA_013698395.1 Sporichthyaceae bacterium | reverse complement strand
CCGGTGACCAGGTCGAGCTCCACGTCGGTGTGGCCGGCGGCGGCGACCACCGCCTCGACGGCGGCGGCCGACAACGGTGCCCGGCCCAGGTTGGTGTGCAGCAGGACCCCGGTGGCGTTGATGACCGGCGCCAGGGTGCCGGCGGTGGCGGGAAGGGCGGCGACCACGACGCCGACGACGGAGCTTGGGTCGAGGGCACCATCCCGTGCCCTGTCCTGGGCGACACGGACGGCGTTCTTCACCGTCGCTCGACCCAGCCTGGCGGCGGCCTCGGCCAGCCGCGGCTCGGCGAGGACCGCATCCGTGCGCGGCACCGCGCGCCGCGGGTCCTCGTCACGGTCGGCCACCATGGCCCAACTCTAGGCGCCCGGCCCCGGCGTGGACGGTGACGGCTAGGCTCGGCACCGTGGCACCGCGACCGGACGAGCGGTCGGGGGAGGCAGGCAGGCTTTGGGGAGAGCCGCCCAGCGCGACGCGCACCGACCGGGTTGTCACGCTGCCCAACGCCTTGAGCACGCTGCGGCTGGCCGGGGTGCCGCTGTTCCTGTGGCTCGTCCTCACCGAACGCGATGCCCTCGCTATCGCCGTGCTGATGGTGAGCGGAACGACCGACTGGCTGGACGGCAAGATCGCGCGGGCGTGGAACCAGATGTCCCGGTTGGGTGCCCTGCTCGACCCAGCCGCCGACCGGCTCTACATCCTGGCCACCCTGGTGGGCCTCACCGTCCGGGGCGTCGTGCCGCTGTGGCTGACCGCCGCGCTGATAGGTCGCGACCTGGTTCTGGCCGGATTCCTGCCAGTTCTGCGCCGTTACGGCTACGGGCCGTTGCCGGTGCACTTCCTCGGCAAGGCCGCGACGTTCAACCTGCTGGCCGGGTTTCCGCTGCTGCTGCTCGGTGAGGGGGACAGCCTGGTAAGCCGGGTGGCTCACGCCTTCGGCTGGGCGTTCGCGATCTGGGGCACGTCGCTGTACCTCTGGGCAGGCGTGCTCTACGTGGTCCAGGTGCAACGGGTCGTCAGCTCTGCGCGGCAGGACGAAACAGGTTCCGACGTCGTGCGGACGGGGAGGTCACCCCTGTGAAGGCAGTCGTGATGGCCGGAGGAGAGGGCACCCGCCTGCGCCCGATGACGGCCAGCATGCCCAAGCCGCTGCTGCCGATCGTCAACAAGCCGATCATGACGCACGTGTTGCAGCTGCTGCAGCGACACGGGTTCACCGACACAGTCGTCACGGTGCAGTTCCTCGCCAGCCTGGTACGCAACTACTTCGGCGACGGCGAAGAGCTGGGGATGCGGCTGCGCTACACCACCGAGGAGACGCCGCTGGGCACCGCCGGCAGCGTCAAGAACGCCGAGCGACTTCTCCGCGACGACACGTTCCTCGTCATCTCCGGTGACGCGCTCACCGACTTCGACCTCACCGACCTGGTGAAGTTCCACCACGACAAGGGTGCCCTGGTCACCGTCTGCCTGACGCGGGTGCCCGACCCCCTCGAGTTCGGCATCACGATCGTCGACGAGGAGTTCCGGGTGCAGCGCTTCCTCGAGAAGCCGACCTGGGGGCAGGTCTTCTCCGACACCGTCAACACCGGCATCTACGTCATGGAGCCGGAGATCTTCGACTACGTGGCGTCCGGCGAGCAGGTCGACTGGTCCGGCGACGTGTTCCCTCGGCTGCTGGAGGACGGCAAGCCGGTGTTCGGCTACATCGCCGAGGGTTACTGGGAGGATGTCGGCACGCACGAGTCGTACATGCGTGCCCAGGCCGACGTGCTCTCCGGGCGGGTTGACATCGAGCTCGACGCGTTCGAGGTCTCAACGGGTGTGTGGATCGCCGAGGGCGCCGACGTCCATCCCGACGCGGTGCTGCGCGGCCCACTCTTCATCGGTGACTACGCCAAGGTCGAGGCCGGCGTCGAGCTCCGAGAACTCACCGTCCTCGGAAGCAACGTCATAGTCAAAGGCGGCGCGTTCCTGCATCGAGCCGTCGTGCACGACAACGTGTTCATCGGCCCCCAGACCAACCTGCAGGCATGCGTCATCGGCAAGAACACCGACGTGATGCGTTCCGCCCGGATCAACGAGGGTGCCGTCGTCGGGGACGAATGCGTCGTCGGAGAAGAGGTGATCGTCTCCTCGGGGGTGCGCATCTACCCGTTCAAGACGCTGGAGGCGGGAGCGGTCGTCACCTCCGACGTCATCTTCGAGACGCGCGGCCAGCGCAGCCTCTTCGGCCGACGCGGGGTGTCGGGCATCGTCAACGTCGAGATCACCCCGGAGCTGGCCGTCCGTCTCGCGTCGGCGTGGGCGTCCACCCTGAAGAAGGGCTCGACCGTCACGACGTCGCGAGACGTGTCCCGGGCCGCTCGGGCACTCAAGCGAGCCGTCATCGCGGCTCTCACGTCCAGCGCCATCGACGTGATCGACCTCGAGGTCGTCCCCGTGCCGGTAGCCCGGCTGGAGACGGCGCAAGGCAGCGCCGGCGGCGTGGTGATCCGCACCTCTCCCGGCCAGCCCGACAGCGTCGACATCTCCTTCCTCGACGAGCACGGAGCCGACCTCTCCTTGGCGGCGCAGCGCAAGCTCGAGCGGGTGTTCTCCCGAGGCGAGTTCCGGCGCGCCTTCCCCGGCGAGATCGGGGACCTCTCCTTCCCGCCCAGGGTCATGGAGGCGTACGCCCTGGAGCTGCTGCGCTGCGTGGACACCAGCGGGCTCGCCGAGGCCCGGCTCAAGGTGGTGGTCGACACCGGGGGCGGCACCGCGTCCCTCGTACTGCCCTCGCTGCTCGGCCGCCTGGGCATCGACGCGCTGACGGTCAATAACGGCCTCGACGAGTCCGCCCCGACAGAGTCGGCGGCGGAGCGGCTCGAGTCGCTCAGACGACTCGGGCGCCTGGTCGCGTCCTCCAAGGCGGCTTTCGGCGTGCACTTCGACCCGGTGGGGGAGCGCATCTCGCTGGTCGACGAGCGCGGTGCGCAGATCGACGACGAACGGGCGCTGCTGGTGGTCCTCGACCTGGTGGCGGCAGAGCAGGCCCGGGGGACGGTGGCCCTCCCCGTCGCCACCACCCGGGTCGCCGAACGGGTCGCCAGCTTCCACGGTGTCGACATCCATTGGATCGCTCTCAGCCCCGCGGCCCTCACCGAGGCCGTCGAGAACAGCAACGTCATCTTCGGCGGGGACGGCCGGGGCGGGTTCGTCGTCCCGGCGTTCAGCAGCACCTTCGACGGCATCGCGGCGTTCGTGCAGCTCCTCGGGCTGGTGGCTCGCGCCCAGCTCCAGCTCTCCGAGATCGACGCGCGGATCCCACGCAGCCACATGGCACGCCGGGCGGTGCCGACACCCTGGGCGGCGAAGGGAATGGTGATGCGCGCCGTCGTGGAGGAGGCCGGTGACCTCGACCTCGACACGACCGACGGGGTGCGCGTGGTGGAGCCCGACGGCGGCTGGACCCTGATCCTGCCGGACCCCGCAGAGCCGGTGACCCACGTGTGGGCGGAGGCCGCCGACGACGCGTCAGCTGCGGCGCTGCTCGAACGTTGGGCGACGGTCGTGGGCAACGCGGAGCGGTGACGCCCACCGGCGGCGACCCCGCCGCCTTGACGCACAGCCGCCGCGACGCGTCGATGGTGCTGCTGACCAGCCTGGTGGAGGACTCCCTCGACCAGGGCTACGCC
>JACCUZ010000447.1 GCA_013698395.1 Sporichthyaceae bacterium | reverse complement strand
TCGGTGCGCTGCAGCAGCAGGCTGCGGTTGGGCAGGCCGGTGAGCTGGTCATGGCTGGCCCGGTGGTCCAGCGCGGTCGTGGCCGCCCGCTGGGCGGAGATGTCCTCGACCATCGCGATGAGGTACTGCGGCTCACCTCGGTCGTCGCGGGCCAGTGCTACCGACAGCTGAGCCCACAGCTCGCGCCCGTCCCGGGTGAGGTAGACCGTCTGGGCACGGTAGGTCTCGGCGCACCCGGCGAGCAGCTGCGCCACCGTGTCGCCGTCACTGTCGCGGTGGTCGGGGTGGGTGATTTCATCGAGCGTACGGCCGGTCAGCTCGGCGTGGCCGTAGCCCAGCAGCCGGCACAGGGCATCGTTGACGTCGAGCAGCACGCCATCCGTCGACACCAGGGCGATGCCGATCGGCGCGTGGTCGGCGGTCAACCGCAGCCGACGCTCTGCGGTGGCGAGCGCGATTACCGCGGCTCGCTCGGCTGTGACGTCGCTGCAGGTGAGTACCACGAGTGGCGAGCCGTCGTCATCGGTCCAGGCCAGTGCGCCCATGCGCACCCATCGGACGTCCCGGTCGCCGGAGGCGATTCCCACCACGACGGTCGGAACCGGTCGACCAGAGGTGTGGGCCCGGCCGAACGGGGTCTGGGCGAGCGTGAGCGCGCGGCCGCTCTCGTCGACGAACCGGAGCCCTGCAGCCGTGAGTGAGGGCAGGTCCTGCGGCGTTTGGTCGGCGGCCTCGAGCAGGCGGCGCAAGGCGGGGTTGCACTCGAGCGCCTTCCCGAACGCGTCGAAGACCCCCAGCCCGTCGTCGAGCGCCGCGGCGATGTCCGCATGCCGCAGGGCGGCCAGGACCGAGCCCGTCACCTGTCGGCGCCGGGCAGCCCGAGGTCTCGGGAAGCCCACGGACAAGAAGTCGGACCGGCGGGGCCAGCGCTTGACCGACTTTGCGACGACTTGACCTCAGATGCGGCGCAGGACCGCCGTCACCCGTCCGAGCACCGTGGCCAAGTCACCCGGGATCGGGTCGTACGCCGGGTTGTGCGGCATCAGCCAGACGTGGCCGTCACGGCGCTTGAAGGTCTTGACGGTGGCCTCGCCCTCGAGCATCGCGGCCACGATGTCGCCGTTCTCGGCGACCTGCTGCTGCCGGACCACTACCCAGTCGCCGTCACAAATCGCCGCATCAACCATCGAGTCTCCGCGTACCTGGAGCAGGAACAGGGTGCCCTCGCCCACCACTTGCCGCGGCAGGGGGAACACGTCCTGCACCGCTTCCTCGGCGAGGATGGGACCTCCGGCGGCAATGTGCCCGACGACGGGGATGTACGCCGCCGCTGGGCGGGCGTCCCCACTCCCGGTCTCGAGGTCGTGGGCTGTGTCGGCTGTGTCGGCTGTCTCGGGCGCATCGCCGGCCCGGGATCGCTGCGCCCTCACCTCGCCGGGGCTACGCACCTCGATCGCCCGCGGACGATTGGCGTCCCGGCGCAGATAGCCCTTGCGTTCGAGCGTGGCGAGCTGGTGGGAGACGCTCGAGGAGCTGGTGAGCCCGACCGCCTCACCGATCTCGCGCATGCTGGGTGGGTAGCCGCGATGCTCGACCGAGTCGCGGATCACGTCGAGCACCCGGTTCTGGCGCGGCGTGAGACCACTGCCGTCAGGGGGGCCGTCCGGCAGCTC
The DNA here is from genome assembly GCA_013698395.1 of Sporichthyaceae bacterium. GTDB lineage: Bacteria > Actinomycetota > Actinomycetes > JACCUZ01 > JACCUZ01 > JACCUZ01. The sequence goes on along the minus strand of JACCUZ010000447.1, from coordinate 2,852 downwards.
ACTCACCTCACGACGTCCAGCGCCCGTCGACTGACCCCTCGATGCACCGCGACCGCTCCGCCCGCTCGGGGAGCTGCTTCTCGACCTGCCTGCCACCGCTGCCTCCTTCAACTCTCAGGGTTGTGTCCGACCCTCCTGGCACGGTAGCGAGCATGAGGTTCAGAATCAAACACCTGTTCGAATAATCCTTGATTTCCTCCCCGGCGATGCAGTACACATGGGAACACACGTTCGATCGAACACAAGTTCGACAAGGAGACAGGCATGAGCAGCATGACGATCCAGGCGACCTGGCCCGTCGCCCTCACGCGGACCGGGGCACCGGGGGCGGGCGGGCGGCGCGAGCGGCTTCGTCCGACCCGGCGCGGACGGCTCGCGATGACGCTGCTCGTGCTGCTCATGGGGGTGGCCGTTGCAGTTCTGCTCACCGGGGGAGTTCCGGCGGCGGCCGGGACGCCGGTCACCGATCGGGGCACCGTGTCGGCCCACCGGGTGACCGTGCGTCCGGGAGAGACGTTGTGGGCGATCGCGCAACGCACGGCACCCCGCGCCGACCCGAGGGAGACGATCACCGAGATCCTGCGGCTCAACGCCCTCGACAGCGCCTCCCTGCGGGTGGGTCAGGTGCTGCTGCTGCCGCGCTGACCCGCTGAGGGCGCAGTCGAGACCTGCAGCTGGTGCGGGATGGCGTCCGGCGGCGGCCCGTCCCAGTGCACGATCACCATCGTCGCGTCGTCGCGCAGCGTCCCTTGCTGGTGGTCGAGCACGGTGCGCACCAGGCGGCGCAGCGCTTCCTCGGCCAGCCGGTCCGATGACGCCTCGCGCTCCAGGAAGTCCACCAGACGGCCCAGACCGAACTCCGAGCCGTCAGCCCCCCGTCCCTCGACGACGCCGTCGGTGTAGAGCACCACGGTGTCGCCCGGTTCCAGGGAGCACGTCGTCACCTGCTCGCACCGCCCCCCCAGGCCGAACGGCATGGACGGCTCGCACGAGATGTCGCCGACGACCCGCCGGTTGCGCAGCAGCAGCGGCGCGGGATGCCCGGCGTTCGTCATCTCGAACCGGCCGCTCGTCGTGCTCAGCCGCCCGAGGACCCCGGTGACGAACGCGTCACCGCCGAACTGCTGCGCCACCGCGCTCTCCACGGTCTCGTGGACCGTGGCCAGGTCCTTGTTCTCCCGCCGCTGGTGTCGATAGGTCCCCATCGCGAGCGTGGTCAGCAGGGTCGAGCCGATGCCGTGGCCCATCCCGTCGAAGAGGGCGACGTCCACCCGGTCGCCGTTGATGCTGTGGTCGAAGCCGTCGCCCGCCACCTCGTACGCCGGCTCGAGCATGCCCGCCACCACCACCCGGTCGGCGCGCATGGTGAGGGGCGGCAGCATGTCCCACTGCATGCTCGCCGCCAGGGTCATGCTGCGACCGCGCTTGCGAACGTGCACCAGGTCGGTGTACCTCGACGCGCTGGCGACCAGCAGCCCGGCCAGCATGCCCAGCGAGGAGCAGTGCACCAGGACCTCGGGCGAGGGCACGTCCACCGTCATCGCGAGGACGCCGGTCCGTACCGAGTGCTCGAAGACCGGGACCCAGACCCGCGAAGCGTCCTCGCGGTCGGCGACGACCGGGGCGCCGGTGGTGAAGGCACGGCCGGCCAGCGTGGCAGCGATCGGCTCCTCGACCAGCACCGTGGTGCTCGAGCCGTCGACGAAGGGTTGGAGGATCTCCTGCTCGTAGTCGACGAGGTACAACACGATGTCGTGCACCAGCGGGGCCCCCGCGTCGGTGAGCGCCTGGACGACCTGCTGGGGAGAGGTGTGCCGAAGGCCGGTGAGGGCGGTGGTGACGTCGAGCATCGTCATGGCGCGGTGCTCCGGGTGCCGGGCGGGAGGGGCCCTCACGCTAGCCCGTCGAGCGCAGGTAGGCCAGGACGGCGAGGACCCGTCGATGGTCGTCGTGTGACTCCTGGAGACCGAGCTTCTGCAGGATCTGGCGGACGTGCGCCTCCAGCGTCTTCTGGCTCATCACGAGCGACTGCGCGATAGCACCGTTGGATCGCCCTTCGGCGATGAGTCCCAGGACCTCACGCTCCCGCGGCGTCAGGGCGTCGATCGGTCCCGGCTCCCGACGTCGGTGCATGAGCCGGTGGACGATCGTCGGGTCGATCACGCACTCGCCTTCCACGAGGCGCTTCAGCCCGTCGACCAGCACCGCGACGTCGGACACCCGCTCCTTGAGCAGGTAGCCCACGTGTTGGGGTGCGTCCGCGATCAGGCGCATTGCGTACTCCGACTCGAGGTACTGCGACAGGACGAGGACGCCGACGCCCGGATGGTCATGGCGGATCCGGCGCGCTGCGACGATCCCCTCGTCGGTGTGGGTGGGCGGCATCCGGATGTCGACGATGACGACATCGGGATTCCTCAGCGCGACCTCGCGCAGCACCCCTTCGGCGTCCTCGGCTGTCGCCACCACCTCGCAGCCGGCGTCGCTGAGCAGGCGAGCGAGGCCTTCGCGGATGAGCATGGAGTCGTCCGCGACCACGACCTTCATCAGGGCACCTCACCACCAGCACCGGCTCCGACAGGGACGACCGCGGTGAGCCGTGTTCCGCCGCCGGGTTCGTCGGAGACGACCATGCTCCCACCGAGGGCCTCCACCCGGTCGGCCAGCCCGCGCAGACCGGAGCCGCGCGGATCGGCTCCTCCGACGCCGTCGTCGAGCACCGTGACCACTACCTGGCTATCGTCATCGCGCGGCTCCATCGACACTTCCATCGACGCCGAGGTCGCCTCCGCATGTTTGGCGACGTTGGCCAGCGCCTCCGAGCAGATGAAGAAGATCGCTGACTCGACAGC
>JACCUZ010000444.1 GCA_013698395.1 Sporichthyaceae bacterium | reverse complement strand
CCGGCAACGGTTGCCAGCCAGGCCGCGAGACGGTGGTCGTCGACGGTGACGTCGGCGGGGGGCTCGGGAAGCGTGGAGTGCATCCCCGTAGGATCACGTAGCGCACATCTGGAGTCGCTGTCGGGGTGACTTTCTGCTATTGGTCCGCGACGCCGGCGCGACCCGGTTAATCTAGCCCGGCACCCTTTCCCGATGGGTCACCGGTCCAACAAGACGACGTCCCGTGTGGGGGAGGCTTTGTGAGCAGCGACGCGATCCAGCTGCGTGACCAGGTGGGGGTGCTGCGGCGGCGTTGGCGCGTCGTTGCCGCGACCGTCGTGGTGGCGATCGGGTTGGGCCTGCTCGTGTCGCTGCTGGCCACGCCCACCTACGACGCGCAGACCGAGGTGCTGCTGGCACCGACGGTGACCGGGGAGGCGCCGACCCCGGAGGAGGTCGCCACCGAGGCGCGCACCGTGGTGTTGTTCGCCGACCAAGTGATCGACACCCTCGAGCTCAACGATTCGGCACCGGATCTGCTCGAGGACGTCGTCGTCGAGCCGGACGCCAGCGGGGCAGCGGTCATGACGATCTCGGTCACCCGCGAGGACCCCGACGAGGCCGCCGACATCGCGAACACGATGGCGCAGGCTTACATCGACTCCACCGACGTCGAGAACCAGAACCGGGTGGAGAGCCTCGACGAGCGGATCCAGAGCCTGGATGGACAGATCGCCAGACTGCGCAGCAGGCTCAACGACGCCGACGAGCCGCGGCAACGCATCCGGCTGGCCTCCGAACGCCGCAAGCTCCTGGCGGAGCGCAGGCTGGCCATCGACTCGCGGGCTTCGTCGCTGCGCGAGGCTGGCTCGGACGTCGACCAGGCCGAGGTGGTCACGCCGGCGCTGGCACCGACGTCGGCGTCCTCTCCGCAGCCGCTGCGCATCGCGGCGCTCGCCGGCGCGATCGGGCTGCTCATCGGCATCGGTCTGGCCTACCTGCGCGACTACTTCGACGACACCGTCCGCGACGAGGAGACGGTCGCGGGCAGCGTGCGGGGCCGCCCCGTGCTCGGTCAGATCCCGCTGTGGTCCCGGACCGGCGACAAGCAGCCCATCACCTTGGCCTCGCCGCGGGCACCGGCAAGCGAGGCGTACCGAGAGCTCGGTGCCAACATCCGGTTCCTGCTGGGCACCCGACGTCAGAGCGACTCGGCTCGACGCGAGCCGGGCCGGGTCGTCCTGGTCTCGTCGGCCGCGGCGGGCGACGGCAAGACGGCCACCGCCGTCAACCTGGCCATCGTCGCGTCCGCCGCCAACATGCGGGTCGTGCTCGTGGACGCCAACCTGCGCCGACCGCGCATCCACGAGCTCTTCGACATCACCGCCGAGGGTGGGCTCGCGGACGTCCTCGGTGGCGGGCTGGCGGTGCGGGACTCGCTGGTCGACATCGGCCTCGACAACCTGCTCGTGCTGCCCGGTGGGGACTCCTCGACCAACCCGGCCGACCTGCTGACGTCGCCGCGCCTGGGCAAGCTGCTCACCGACCTTCGCCACGAGGCCGACCTCGTCGTCGTGGACAGCGCCGCCGTGCTGCTGGTGGCCGATGCGCTCGAGCTGGCCCGCGCCAGCGACCTCACCGTGCTCGTCGCCCGGAGCAAGACCTCGCGCGGACGCGACCTCGCCGAGACCGTGCAACGCATCGACCGGGTCGGTGGCAGCACGGCAGGTGTCGTGCTAAACGCAGTCGAGAGCAACCGGGGACGCTCCCGCGACACCCGCGAGTACGGTTCGCGATAGTTGCATGTGAGCCCGAGGGGAGCCATGCCCGAGTCGACTGCACCGGTGCGCGGTATCGAGCTGCCGTCCGCGCTCCGACGCGCTCGTGGCGCGACGCCCGTACCGCTCCGGCACGCCCTGCGCGCGGGGGCGCGCCGCTATGGCGCCGTCACCGCGAGCCAACGTCTGCTGCCGGACTTCTTGATCATCGGGGCCAAGAAGGCCGGCACGTCGTCGCTGATGAACTGGCTCTTCCACCACCCTGCCGTCGCGCGGATGTTTCCCGCCGCGCAGGGCGTCAAGAGTCCGCACTACTTCGACATCAACTACGACAAGGGGCCGCGCTGGTACGCCTCACACTTCCCGAGCCGGGCGGCGCGGCACCGCCAGGAGCGGCGACTGGGTGGTCTCAGCGTGGTCGGGGAGGCCAGCCCCTACTACATGTTCCACCCCGCCGTGCCCGACCGGGTCGTCCAGGACCTGCCGAACGTGCGCGTGATCGTGTTGCTGCGCGAGCCGGTGGCCAGGGCCTACTCCAACTACTGGGACCGGGTCGCCTTCGGCACCGAAACCCTGCCGACGTTCGAGCAGGCGATCGACGCCGAGCCGCAGCGCCTCGCGCAGGTGGACACCGACCGGTTGCGCAACGACCCCGGCTACTACTCCGCGCATCACGACCACCACACCTATCTGGCCCGCGGTCGCTACGCCGAGCACCTGCGGCCCTGGCTGGAACGGATCCCCGCGGACCGGCTGTTGATCGTGCGGGCCGACGACCTCTTCCGTGAGGCGGCCACGACGTTCGACGCCGTGCAGGACTTCCTG
>JACCUZ010000440.1 GCA_013698395.1 Sporichthyaceae bacterium | reverse complement strand
GGACACACCCGGGGGAACCCGTGCGCGGCTGACCCCCGAGCGGCCGTTGACCGTGCGGATCCCGTCGTAGGTGTGCACCGCGGCGAGCACGTCGGTCGGCGGCGGCCTCGGGCCATCTGGCGTCGCTACCGCCAATCTCGGCGTCGCCTACGACGCGGTGGTGCGTCACATCCAGACGCTGGACCCGAGATCATCCGGTCAGGCTATGACCGCGCTGCCACGTCGTCGTACACGGTAGACCTGACGGGACGATCTACGGCGCCATATCACGGACCTTTAACAAAGATCGGCTTCGGCGGGCCGGTCGTGCATAACCCGCGCCTCGGCGGGCACGTGGGGACCTGCGACCCGCCCCCGTCCGAGCCAGAGAAAGGTCAGCCCCGCCATGCCGAAGGACGCCATCGTCCTCCTCAAGGAGGACCACAAGCAGATGCGCCGCCTGTTCCGGGAGTTCCAGAAGGCCGGTGACGGCGCCGAGGCCAGCAAGGGGCGGCTGGCCAAGCAGATCCTCGAGGAGCTGACCGTCCATACCTACATCGAGAACGAGGCGATGTACCCCGAGACCAGAAAGCTGCTTCCCGACCTCGAGGACGACGTCCTGGAGTCCTACGAGGAGCACCACGTGGCTGACCTGCTGTGCGCCGAGATCGCGATGATGAGCCCCTCCCATGAGCGCTTCGACGCCAAGATGACCGTGCTCATCGAGAACGTGCTGCACCACATGGAGGAAGAGGAGGACGACTGGTTCCCGAAGGTCCGCGAGGGTCTGGGCCGCACCAAGCTGCGGGAGATCGGCGACCGGATGGTCGAGCTGAAGAAGACCGCGCCACGGCACCCGGCACAGCCCAGCGCGCTGAAAAAGGCGGTCGACGCGGTCATAGCCTGAGCGGATGACCTCAGGTCCGCCGGAGCCGCGCCCGCGACTGCGAGCACACGGCGTCGTCGTGGGACGGCTCCCGACGGGTCCGCACAACGCCATCACCGACGTCGCTGGCGTCCGGGTCGGGCACACCACGCTGTGGCGGGGCGCAGCCGACCGGGACGGTGCGGACGAGCCCGTTGTCCGTACGGGTGTCACGGCCGTGTGGCCGCACGACGGCAACCCGTTCGCCGACCGGGTCTATGCGGCCACCAGCACCTTCAACGGCTACGGCATCCTCACCGCTGACCTGGTCATCGACGAGTGGGGGCTGCTCGGGTCTCCGGTGGTCCTGTGCGACACCGCCAATCTCGGCGTCGCCTACGACGCGGTGGTGCGTCACATCCAGACGCTGGACCCGGCGGCGGGTCGGGACGACGTCGTCATGCCGGTCGTCGGCGAGTGTGACGACGGCTTCCTCAACAACAACCTGCAGCCGGCGCTGACCGCCCGCGACGTGGTGGATGCGCTGACGACCACCAGCGGAGGACCCGTCGCCGAGGGCGTGGTGGGCGCCGGCACCGGCATGCAGATGTTCGACTTCAAGGGCGGCATCGGCACCGCCAGCCGGGTCGTGGGCGTCGACGGCTCGGCGTACACCGTGGGGGTGCTGCTCAACGGGAACTTCGTCAGCCGCCGTCAGCTGCGCGTCGCCGGCGTGCCTCTCGGCCAGCTGCTCACCGACCGGATGCCGGTGCGCCACGCCGAGGGTTCCTGCATCGCGGTCGTGGCCACGGACCTGCCGATGCTTCCGCACCAGCTGCGGCGGCTGGCGCGCCGAGTCGACGTCGGTCTTGCCCGGGTCGGCAGCGCCGGCAACGACGGCTCCGGCGAGATCTTCCTGGCGTTCTCCACGGCCCAGCGCATCCGGCGCGACGATGCCGTGACCAGGGTCGACGTGATGGTGGAGGGACAGTACTGGACGCGGGGATCGCCGCTCGACGACGTGTTCGACGCCGTCGCCGAGGCTGCGGAGGAGGCCGCGCTCAACGCGTTGTTCGTCGCCGACACGGTCACCGGTCGTGACGGCCACACACTGCACGGTCTGCCGGTGGACGCGGTGCTCTCCCTCGTACGTCGATGACTGCCAGAGTGTCTGCCGTGACGACCTCCGCTGCGCTGACGCTGGCGCTCGCCTCCCGGATGACCGACGCCGCGCTTGCCCGGGCGGCGGAGCTGGGTGCGCTGGTCTCCGCCGCGGTGGTGGACGCCGGTGGTCACCTCGTGCACTTCCAGCGGATGGACCGGGCGGAGATCGCTGGCCCCACCCTGGCGGTGGACAAGGCGTTCACGGCGGTGGCGCACCGCATCGCCACCGCCGAGCTGGCGGAGCTCGCTGCCCCCGGCGGTGAGCTGGCCGGGCTGCAGGCCAACGGCGGCGGGCGGTACGTCGTGTTCGGCGGCGGCCTGCCCTGCTGGTCCGCCGACCCCGCCGGTGACGTCGTCGTGGCCGGCATCGGGGTCAGCGGCGGCACGGCGGAACAGGACATCGCATGCGCGGACGCCGCGTTGGCCGCCTTCACCGCGGCAGTGCGCCCGGCTGGCTAGGCTCCGGGACGTGGGACCGCCGCAGTGAGTCGTGACGAGCGGGTGGGCCGCATCCGCTTCATGGACGAGCAGCGGGTGAACCTGGACGGCTTCGCCCACGAGGACGTCGACCTGGGCCTGGTCGCGCTCGCCAGCCCGTACGATCCGGTCCCGTCCCTGGTCGTCGCGGACGGCGCGGTGGTGGAGATGGACGGCCGCGCCGCCGCCGAGTTCGACTCGATCGACGCGATGGTGGCGCGCCACGGCATCGACCTGACCGTCGCCGAGAAGGCCATGGCGCTCGACGACGTCGCCCTGGCCCGGATGTTCGTGGACCCGGGGGTGTCCCGGGCGGAGGTGGTCCGCCTGGTGGCAGGGACGACCCCGGCCAAGCTGGCCCGGGTCGTCGCCCTGCTGCGTCCGGCCGAGCTCACCATCGCGATGACGAAGATGCGGGCCCGGCGCACACCGAGCAACCAGGCCCACGTCACCAACCGGCTCGACGACCCGCTGCTGCTGGCCGCCGACGCGGCCACCGCCGCCGCGTACGGCTTCCGCGAGCTCGAGACCACCGTCCCGGTCCTCGCCGACGCGCCGTCGAACGCCGTGGCCGTCACGATCGGCTCGGTCGTCGGATCCGCCGGGGTGCTCGTGCAGTGCTCGGTCGAAGAGGCCATGGAGCTCGAGATGGGCATCAGGGGCCTCGTGTCCTACGCCGAGACCGTCAGCCTCTACGGCACCGAATCGGTCTTCGTCGACGGCGACGACACCCCGTACAGCAAGGCTGTCCTCGCCGCCGGCTACGCAAGCCGCGGCGTGAAGATGCGCGTCTCGTCCGGAGCCGGCGCCGAGGTGCTCATGGGCGGGGCGGAGCGGTGCTCGATGCTCTACCTGGAGTCGCGTTGCGTGTCCCTGGCGCGGGCGATGGGCGTGCAGGGCGTGCAGAACGGCGGCATCGACGGTGCCAGCGTCGCCGGCTCGGTGCCCGGTGGCGTGCGCGAGATGATGGCCGAGAACCTCATGGTGATGGCGCGCAACCTCGAGGCCTGCACCGGCAACGACGCCCTCATGTCCGAGTCCGACGTACGCCGCACCTCCCGCACCCTGCCGATCCTGCTGGCCGGGAGCGACTACGTGTGCAGCGGTTTCGGGTCCATCCAGCGCTACGACAACATGTTCGGCCCGTCCCAGTGGAACGCCGAGGATATCGACGACTGGCTGGCGATGCAGCGCGACTGGGGTGTCGACGGCGGGCTGCGCACCGCCGACCCCGCCGAGGTGGGCCGGCTCCGGCGGCGCGCGGCCGAGGCGTGCCGCGACGTCTACCGCTGGCTCGGGATCGCGGACTTCGACGACGACCATGTCGAGCTCGCCGTCGACGCGGTCGGCTCCAAGGACCTCGGCGACCCGGACCCGCTGGTCGTGCTCGGTGCGGCACAGACGATCCGCAGCTCCGGGCTCGGCTCGCTGGAGGTCGCGCGGGCGCTGCAGGAATGCGGGTACGACGAGGAGGCCGCCCGGTTGCTCGACATGCTGGTGGCCCGCGTGCACGGCGACCACCTGCAGACGGCGGCCATCTTCGACGAGCAGATGCGGGTGCTCAGCCTGGTCACCGACCCCAACGACTACGCAGGCCCCGGCACGGGCTACGAGCCCGACGACGCGCGACAGGCGGAGATCGACGCGATCCGGCAGGCGCGCGGGGTCGCGGACCTGCGCGCCGACCAGGCCGAGCACGCCAGCGACCGGTTCACGGTGATCGGGCCTAGCGAGACGGGGACCGATCCCCGCGAGGTGGTGATCGGCCTCTCCCCCGGTGTGGGTCGCACTGTGTGGCGGGCACTGTCCGGCCTGACCGTTGTCGAGGTCCTGCGCGAGCTCCTGGCGGGACTCGAAGAGGAGGGCTGCCGAGGCAGGGTGGTCCGGGTGGCGAGCACCATCGACCTCGGGATGATCGGGCTGACCGCGGCACGGCTGGCCGGGTCGGGCATCGGGATCGGGCTGCAAGGCAAAGGGACGGCGCTGATCCACCGGCGGGACCTTCCGCCGCTGGCCAACCTCGAGCTCTACAGCATGGCGCCGGTCATCACTCCCGAGCTCTACCGGCTGCTCGGTGCCAACGCCGGCCGCCACGCGAAGGGCGCGACGCCCGTGCCGGCTCGCAACCCCTACACCGACGAAGCCATCGAGGCGCGCTACCACACCAGCGTGATCGCGCTCGTCGCTCTGGAACGGGCCTGCGTCGACGGTGCGCTGGGCACCGAGGACATCGAGGTACGGCTGTGACCCGGGCCTTCTCCGGACGGGACTCGACCGAGCTGACGGTCGACCGGCTGGGGCGCGACGAGCTTGCCGTGGATGACGTACGCATCCATCCCGAGACCCTCGAGCTGCAGGCCCGGGTCGCTGAGGCGCACGGCAACGCCCAGCTCGCGGAGAACTTCCGTCGGGCAGCGGAGCTGGCGATGGTGCCCGAGGACGGGGTCATGGCGCTCTACGACGCGCTGCGGCCGCACCGGTCCTCGCCTGACGAGTTGGCCGCGCTGGCCACCCGGCTCGACGCCGTCCCCGCCCCCCGCTGCGCTGCTCTCGTGCGGGAAGCCGCGGACGTCTACGCCCGGTGCGGCCTGCTGCGGTGAGCACGGTCGCTGCCGGCATCGACGTCGGCAACTCGACGACCGAGGTCGTCATCGGTCGCCTGGTCGCCCGGCGGGTGGAGCTCCTCGGCGCCGGCCGGGCGCCCACCCGCCGGGCGAAGGG
>JACCUZ010000437.1 GCA_013698395.1 Sporichthyaceae bacterium | reverse complement strand
GGGGTCGAATCGGCCAAAGCCCAGGTCGTCGATGAGCAGGGCAACCTGCGAACTGAGCGCGTCGCGATCATCGGCGTCGGTCTCGCCGCCGCGTTCGGACTGCTCGTGTGGCGCCGCTCAAGGTGAGCATCGCTCACGTACGTCGGGAACAACCCGGTCCGGGACAGGAGTCAGTCTGGGCGTACCCCCGACCTCCAAGGATCGAGCCCACCAGCGAGCACGTTCGGGTCCTGTTCGGCGGTCAGGTGGTGGCGGACACCACTGAGGCACTCCGGGTGCTGGAGACCAGTCATCCTCCCGGCTACTACCTGCCGCGCGCGGCCTTTGCCGACGGTGCGCTCTCTCTGGCTAGCGGCTCGACCTGGTGCGAGTTCAAGGGCACCGCGCGGTATCTCGACGTCATTGCAGGCGACCGGCGTGCCGAACGGTCAGCGTGGACCTATCCCGACCCCAGCCCGGGATTCGAGGCCCTGCGCGGCCGAGTGGCGCTCTATCCCGGCCTGATGGATCTCGTCACCGTCGACGACGAGGTCGTCCGCGCGCAGGAGGGCGATTTTTACGGAGGGTGGATCACTGAGCGCATCGTCGGACCGTTCAAGGGAGCTGCCGGGACGCGCACGTGGTAGCCACCGCACCTGTGTTCGGTTCTCCGCGGCGCGAATGCGGACCGGCCATTCGGCGCTGATAACCTTGTCAGGCTCTTGCGCCGCTAGCTCAACTGGCAGAGCAGCGGACTCTTAATCCGCGGGTTGGGGGTTCAAGTCCCTCGCGGCGCACACCTTCTGACCTGGGCTTTTGCCCTCGTCTGAGTCGTGCCCGGTCGGCTGGTGGGGCCGTGGTGAGCCGGTGGTGAGTCCAGCCGGTCGCCGCGGTGGCCCGGTGCTGCGTCCCGGCGGGGTCCTGCCCGCGGCCAGCACAAACGCGGCGATGCCGTCCGCGGTCTGGCGAGCGACCTCGGGGAGCACGCTGGTGTAGGTGTCGGCAGTGAGCACGATGCTGGCGTGGCCGAGCATGTCCTGGATGGCTTTGAGGTCAGCACCCGCCGCCAGGGCCAGGGTGGCGGCGCCGTGCCGGAGGTCATGGAAGCGGATGGGCGGCAGCCCATAGCGCTTTACCAGTGCCCGGAAGTGATGGGTCAGGTAGTCCGGGCTGTAGGGCCGGCCGTCGGTGTGGGCGAAGACGAAGCCCTCGGGTCGGTCGACGCCAGCGGCCTGGCGCTGATTGGCACGCTGGACTGCGAGGACTGCGACGGTGGTGCGGTCCAGGGCGAGGGTGCGGGCGCTGGCGGCACTCTTCGGCGGTAGCAGCACCGGTCGCCCGAGGTGCTCTTGCAGGGTCCTGCTGATCGTCAGCGTTCCCTCATCGAGATCGACATCCGGCCAACACAGACCCGCTGCTTCTCCTCGGCGCAGTCCTCGCAGCGCGACCAGGTACAGCAGTGGGTGCAGCTCGTCCTGCTCGATCGCGGTGAGGAACCGGGCAGTGTCGGCCGCGGTCCACACCGCGACCTTGGGACGCGCGCCGCCGGCTTGCCAGGCGGCGACCCGTGCGCGTGTCCAGACCACCGCGTGTGGTCGGTGGTGCGTCGGCAGCTCGACCCACCGGGCCGGGTTGTCGGTGAGCAACCCTTCCCGGATCGCCGCGTTCAGCGCCGCCCGCAAGGTGCACCGGATGCTGTGCACGGTGGTCGCCGACAGCGGCGTGCCGAGCGCCTGGTGCCGCCGGCTGATCGCGAGGAACATCGCCCGCACCTCGCCGATCGACAGGGCAGAGAGCGGAGTCCGGTCCAGGTGCGGCAGCAGGTACAGGCGCAGATGCGACTCATACATCCGTCGCGTGCTGGGCCGGAGCGACACCCGCCCAGCCAGCCACTGCCGCAGCCAGCGTCCCGTCGTCCAGGCCGATGTGCCTCCTGGCGAGCAGGGCGCCTGCAACACCCGCAACGCCGTCTCGGCCTGGCGACGGGAGCGGTGGCCGCCGAGCCGGAGGCGCCGCCGCTCCCCAGCCGCTCCCGCTGGGATCTCCAGGCTTAGATACCAGCTGCCGTGCCCCGGCCGCCGCAGCAGGTCGCAACCCGGACCCTTGCGCCTGCCGGTCGCCGCGTCCCGACAACCACACCGCTTGTACACGCTGCCCTGCGCACCACGAGCCATCGGACCTCCAAAGAACGAAGGCCCTCATCGTCGTCCCCTCGTTTCGACATCGAGGCAGGTCCACAAGGTTCGACTGGCACCTTCCTGACATGGACCAGCACCAGATGGCTCCACCCATCCGTGCACGGAACGTGCGGGACTACGAGCAAGACGCTCGGAAGCAAACGGGTGCCAGCCGGTGTCGCGTGATGACGCGGGCCAAGCATCGGGTCATGGCCGGAGAAGAAGAATGTGTCACCGGGGCTGGCCTGTGTCGAAGGCTTTGTTCTCACCGCGTGACAGCTGGAAGAGACGAACTGCCCATCCGCGATGATCCTGAATAGCGATCGACCAACACCAATGTCATCTCACGTCCACCAGGGCAGTTCGCTCCGCCGTCACTGGGATCGCAAGTGACCGCCACCGCTCATGTGACGAACCACCGGATCTGAAGGTTCTGATCTGAAGGGTCGTTGCAGAACTGGCTACACGACGGTTGGGATCAAGGTGAACGGCGCCGGATCAATGAGCCGGCATCACTCGCCCAGCGGCAGATGCGGATGTCATTGCCATTGCCATTGTCATTGCCATTGCCATTGCCGGTGTCGGCGTTGCTCAGGAGTGCACTCGATCATGGCCCGTCTCCCGCCCAGAGCCCGACTCGAGGAGCAGGGCGGGCAGCGCCTGGCAGGCCCAGTCGATGACCTGGTTGTGGGTCCAGCCGCGATCGGTGGTGAGGAGTAGGTAGCTGCTGTCGCCGTAGACGGTGAGCAGAATGTCGGTGGCGGCGGCCGGGTCGAGGCCGCTGCGCAGCGGGCCCTTGGTGCTGACGGCCTCGATGGCGCGCCGGAACCCTTCGACCTGCTGCTGGTCGTGGTGGCGCCAGATGGCATGGACGTCGGGGTCGGTGAGGGCTGCTGCGCGCAGGATTTCCGAGATCCCCGCAGCGCGCGCGTAGAGGAGACCGGCGCCGCGGACGAAGTGTTCGAGGGCTTCCGCGCCGGTGCGGGCGGTCAACATGGCGACCCACCAGTCGGCGTGTTCAGGATCGGTCGGGGCGTCCTCGCCGAGGACGGCCATATCGATGGCGGCGCTGATGAGTTCGGCCTTGGTGTGAAAAACGAAGTACACGGTCTGGGTGGCGACCCCGGCGCGGCGGGCGATCGCGGCCATCGTCGCGCCGTGGTAACCGTGCTCGAGGAACTCCTTGTGCGCGGCGCGGATGATGCTGATCCTCGTTTTGCGGGCTCGATCCCGTCGGCTTGCGGTCTTGACCTCGCCCATACCCCGGATCATAGTAGCGACCGACTAGAGCAGCACTCTAGTCAAGGACTGGTGTGGATGGGGCGGGGACAGAGAGGACCAGCCGTGATCATTGTCGAGTCGACCGTGGACATCGACCGCCCAAGCACCGAGGTCTTCGGGTTCGTCGCCGACCAGACCAACGCCCCAAGCTGGCAGCACGGGCTGCACGAGGTTCGGCGGTTGACCGACGGGCCGATCGGTGTCGGAACCCAGCATGTGTTCGTGCGACGCTTCGCCGGCCGGCGGATCGAATCCCGCAACACCTACACCAGTTTCGAGCCCGACCGTTTCGTGCAATTCGAGATTCCCGACGGCTGGCTGACCGGGCAGGCGTCTTACCTCGTCGAGCCCCACGGGGCGGGGCGCTCTCGGCTCACCAGCCGGATGGAGTTCCAGGTCGCCGGCCCAGCGGCACTTGCAAGCCCGCTGCTGGCCCGCGTCCTGGCGCGGGACTCCCGACGGGACGAGGCGGCGCTGAAGGCCCTGCTGGAGATCAGGAACAGCCACAGCACGAACGGGGGCTCCCCGGGATCGGGCCCGCGACACGAGGCGACCTGACGTGATGGTGGCTCGGCCGCTCGCCCCGGCCGTGACCGGGCCAAGCGCGGCGCACGGAAAGAACGGAAGCCGGAGAAGCGGGTGGGGCCCTGGGGCAACGTCGCCAGCATCACAGGGCGACGGCCGTCGCCTCAGGTTGCCGGGCACGTCCACCTGAGCTGCGCGCGTCAAGGCTGGTCCCAAGGCCGGACATCAAGCAGGGACACGGGGTTTTGGAGTTTGGCTGGTCCCTGTCCCGACTGTCCCTCGACATGATTGACACTTACGACCTCGGCATGGGCGTCGGTCCCCCACATCGACAGAGGCAGTTGTCTTCCAGCAGGGCACACGGTTGATCAACAGCCTGAGGCATTCTCGGATGTGTCGCGGCGAACATAGCCGTCATTACCGATCGACCGCGGCGTACTGCGCATGCCGCCTGCCGGGCACGTCGAGACCGGAATGGCCCTCACGACTCAGGACGTGACTTGTCGCACGCATCGGGCCCCAGCGCCGTGCACTCCGCGTGCGTTATCGGGTGGCCACATGG
>JACCUZ010000428.1 GCA_013698395.1 Sporichthyaceae bacterium | reverse complement strand
GTCGTGGGGCGTCGACCGCATCGATGCTGATGTCAGTTCGACGCTGGCCGGCAACGGCAGCGGGAGGGTCGCTGGCGTCAACGTCTATGTCGTCGACGGCGGCATCGATGGTGCCAACCCCGAGCTCAACGTCGTGGATCGGGTCAACTTCACCATCGGGCCGGACGAGGATTGTGGCGGCCACGGCACCGCTGTCGCTGGCGTGATCGGTGCCCGAGACAACGCCACCGGGGTGGTCGGCGTGGCGCCCGGCGTGGCGATGACCAGCGTGAAGGTGCTCGACTGCTCCGGGGTCGGCACCCTGGGGCAGGTCCTCTCGGGCATCGACTGGGTGACCGCCAATGCCGCCAAACCGGCGGTGGTGAATATGAGCTTGCAGTTCACACCAAGCCGCGCCATCGATGAGGCGGTCGCCGCATCGGCCGACAGCGGCATCTTCTACAGCGTGATGGCCGGAAACGGTCGGGCCGACTGCTCGGAGGGATCACCGGCACGGATCGGGACCCATCCCCATGTGATGGCAGTCGCCGCCACCGACCAGACCGGGCGCGCAGCGCGCTTCAGCGACTACGGTCCGTGCGTGAGCGTCTGGGCTCCCGGTTACTTCGTCCTCACGACCCGGCTGCATGGCGGCGACACGTTCGCCAGTGGCACTGATCTCGCGGCCCCGCACGTGGCCGGCACGGCCGCGTTGTACCTGTCCACCCACCCCTGGACCTCACCGGCCACCCTGAAGCGGATCCTGATCCGTGACGCGGTCCTCACCGGCTTCGTCAGCAATGACGGCACCACACCCGTGCTGCAGGTCTACGCCGGCAGGTACTGAGCGCCACGCCAACCTGGAGGAGCCATCCGTGATCCTGAAGAGGAGCGTCGGCCGACTGGCCGTGGTGATCCTTGGAGTCGGCCTGATCTCTTCGCTGGCTCTCGCACAGGCGGCGGCACGCGAACCGTCAGCGGGAGCCCGCCCCCCGACCTACGGGACAGGGACGACGACGACCGACGTGTGCCCGGCTCCGCGCCCGGGTCACTTCTCGTGCCTGGCGAAAGTGGTGGTGGCCGATGGCACAGGGCAGGTGCTCAGGTCGACAACCCCGCTTGGCCTCGGACCGACCGACCTGCAGCGCGCCTACGAGCTGCCGATCCACCGAGGCGAGGGCCAGACCATCGCCGTCGTCGCCGCCTTCGACCACCCCGACGCAGAGGCCGACCTGAAGCGCTACCGGGCGCACTTCGGATTACCGCCCTGCACCACGGCGAACGGCTGCTTCACCAAGATCGACCAGCGTGGTGGCACCGATTATCCGGTCCCCGACGACGGCTGGGCGCTGGAGATCTCGCTGGATCTCGACATGGTCAGTGCAACCTGTCCGAAGTGCCGCATCCTGCTCGTCGTGGCCGACGACAATTCGTTCCAGAATCTCGCCTACGCCGTCGACCAGGCAGCTTCGCGCCGCGTCGCGGCGATCAACAACAGCTACGGCATCGGCCGCGACATCCGCGATACCAGGCTGTTGCCCGACGGCACCCCCATCGGCGACCACTACAAGCACCCTGGGATCGCCGTCACGGTGGCAAGCGGAGACAGCGGGTACGGGGTGAGCTACCCGGCCGCATCGCGGTACACGGTCGCGGTCGGCGGCACATCACTCAGGCGCGCCGACAACCAGCGCGGCTGGTCGGAGACCGCGTGGCGCTACGCCGGGAGCGGATGCTCCTCCAACAATGCCAAGCCCAATTGGCAGTCCGGCATCCCGTGCCGTCACCGGGTCGTGGCCGACGTGGCCGCCGTTGCCGACCCGACCACGGGAGTCGCGGTCTACCACAGCTACAACGCGGTACCGCGTGGCTGGTTCATCCTTGGAGGCACCAGCGCCTCCAGCCCGATCATCGCGGCCATCTACGGGCTCGCCGGCAACGGCTCCTCCGTCAGGTATCCGGCGTCCCTCCTCTACCGGGATCCCGACCGACTGCGCGACATCACCCGCGGCGGCAACGGCTTCTGCAACGAGGCATATCTCTGCATCGCGCGCCCCGGCTACGATGGACCGACCGGGCTGGGGACCCCTCGCGGCATCGGCGCCTTCCGGGCTGTCTCCCAGGGCGATTGACCTGGGCGCTCCAGGACAGGAACAGAGGAGCGCCAGGGGAGGGCACTCGACCTCAGTCCGCCGGAGGAACCGATTACCGTCGATCGCAGCGCCGACCTGTTCGAGGCCGTCAGGGCCGGGGACACCTCCACGGTCGACCGACTGCTGGGCGAGGAGCCGGGTCTCATCGGCGCCCGCGACGCTGAGGGCCTGTCGCCGATCACCGTGGCCGCATATCACGGCAGGGAGGAGGTCGCCCTGCGACTCCTCTCGCGCGATCCGACGCTGGATGTGTTCGAGGCGGCAACGGTCGGCGATCTCGGGCGACTGGCGGAGCTGCTCGACGGGGACGGGTCGCTCGTGGACGCCTGGTCGGTCGATGGCTGGCAGCCCCTGATGCTCGCCGTGTTCTTCGGCCGCCTGGACGCGGCGCGGCTGTTGCTCGACCGGGGCGCTCGGCACGATCTCGCCTCGCGCAACGCGATGACGGTGATGCCGCTCCACAGCGCGGCAGCGGGCAACCACGCGGACGTCATCCAGCTGCTCATCGACCGCGGGGCGGACGTCGACGCCATCTCGCATGGCGGTTTCACGGCGCTCCACAGCGCCGCACAGAACGGCGACCTGGGATCGGTCGCGATGCTGCTACTCGCCGGTGCCGAGCGTACGCCACGGACCGACAAGGGACTCACGCCCGCGGACCTCGCCGAGCAGAACGGACACTCGGAGGTCGTCGCGCGCCTGCGGGGCGCGAGCGAGTCCGCCGCGGCTCAGTAGAGCCTTCGCACGTCCCCCGAGACGTGGAGCGTGAATGCCTCCTCCGGGATGGGTGAGTCCAGCTCCAGCGAGGTGACCTCGGTGTGGTGCGTGACACGTCCGCCGGAATGCTCCACGTGCAGCAGCACCAGGCCGGTCATCCGGTCGACGCCCAGCTGGATCCAGTGGTCCGGCCGGTCGGTCAGCAGGTGCGAGATGCGCGGGTGATCGCAGCGGAGCACCCACGCCTCGCGGCCCGGGCCGAGCAGCGCGGTGCCAAGGAGCCGAGTCTCACCCGACTGAAGGACGCGCCGCACCAGGCCGTGCGGGTGCACGAAGGAATCGGTGATGCTCTCCACGGGCAGCATCGTCCGGGGGACGTAGACCCTGGCGAAGGCAGGCAGGTCGTCCGCCGTCGCGCCGACGACCCGGCGCCGAACCGGGCGCTCGGTGGCGATGTTCGACCGCGCGTCGAACGACCGCTCGACCTCGCCATCGCCGACCCAGATACGGAAGTCGCGGCTCATGGGATCGTCGCCGAGCCGCGTCGCCACCTTCGCGTGGCCGGGGTGGCGAAGCCACAGCTCGATGACTTCGAGCTGCTCGCCCTTGGTGCCCCAGGTCCGCTCAACGAGTCGCATCCGCAGGCTGTCGAACCGCAGCTCGGCGTCGCGCATGAACATGAATAGCGCATCGAGGGTCGGTGCGTCGGGCCCGAGCGCCACGAGCTCGGGCAGCGCCGGAGTTTGCCGTTCGTAGACGGGGACGAGGTCGCGCATCGACCGCGATGCTAGCAGGGGTCGCCGCGCCTGACGGCCGATGCG
>JACCUZ010000418.1 GCA_013698395.1 Sporichthyaceae bacterium | reverse complement strand
CCGAGGTGGTGAGCGGCTGGAAGGCCGGCGACCCCGCCGCGACCGAGGAGCTGGCCCGGATCGAGCTCGACGAGCTGGGCCTGCGATCGCGCCGCTGACGGCGCAACAGGCTCACCGGCCGGGTGACTTCTCAGGCCAGGGCGCGTCCGCGGGGCGCAGCGTCGACCAGCCGGCGTCGCGGGCCGCGCACGTCGCGAGGATGCCGGTGACCGCGGTCGGGTTGTGCAGCTGGCCAGCCAAGACCAGGTCTCGAGCCTCGTCCAGCGACACCCACGCCGTCCGCATGTCGCGCTCCTCGCCCTCGCCCTCGTGGCGGTCATTTTCGGGCACCTCCGCGAGCCCTTGGGCCAGGTAGCACCGGAACGCCTCGGTCGAGCCGCCCGGTGAGTTGAAGAAGTCCACGAGCACGTGCCACTGGTCGGCGATCAGGTGCGCCTCCTCGGCCAGCTCGCGCCGGGCCGCCGCCCACGGGTCCTCGCCGGCGACGTCGAGCAGCCCGGCCGGCGGCTCCCACAGGTAGGACCGGACCGGGTGGCGGTACTGCCGTACGAGCAGCAGCCGCTCATCCGCGTCGAGCGCCACGACGCCCACCGCGCCCGTGTGCACAAGCACCTCACGGGTCACCGTCTGGCCGTCACCGAGCTCGACCTCGTCCCGGCGCACGTCCCAGACGAGCCCGTGGTGCACCCGCTCGGACGCCAGGACCCGCAGCTCGGCCGGCTCGTCGCCGACCTCGTCGGGCGCGGTCATCCCGTTGGGGCAGCAGTGGCGGTCAGGTCCACCGTGCGCGCGGCAACGCCCTTGCCAGCCAGGCCCGCCGCGACCAGCCCTGCGAACAGCGGGTGAGCGCGGGCGGGGCGGGAGCGGAACTCGGGGTGCGCCTGGGTGCCGACGAAGTACGGGTGCACCTCGCGCGGCAGCTCGAGGAACTCGACGAGCCGCCCGTCGGGCGAGGTCCCCGAGAAGACCAGTCCGGCTGCCGTGAGCTGCTCACGGTAGGTGTTGCTCACCTCGTAGCGGTGCCGATGACGTTCCTCGACGGATGTCGTGCCGTAGACGGTCGCGGTGACCGAGCCGTCCTGAAGGGTCGCCGGATAGAGCCCGAGGCGCATCGTCCCGCCCATGTCCCGCTCCCCGGCGAGTACGTCATGCTGGTCGGCCATCGTCGCGATCACGGGATGCGGGGTCTGCGCGTCGAACTCGGTCGAGCCGGCACCCGTCAGCCCGGCGACCGATCGGGCGTACTCGATGACCATGCACTGCAGGCCCAGGCAGAGCCCGAGGGTGGGCACGCGGTTCTCCCGCGACCAGCGCACGGCGCCGAGCTTGCCCTCGATCCCCCGCACACCGAACCCGCCCGGGATGCAGACGGCGTCGACCCCGTCGAGCGCAGCGGCAGCACCCTCGCGGGTCTGGCAGTCATCGGAGGTGACCCAGCGGATGGTGACTCGGCAGTCGTTGGCGAACCCGCCCGCCCGCAGGGCCTCCGACACCGAAAGGTAGGCGTCCGGCAGGTCGATGTACTTCCCCACCAGCGCCACCGTGACGTGGTGGGCGGGGTGGTGCACCCGCCGCAGCAGGTCGTCCCACTCGGTCCAGTCCACGTCGCGGAAGGCCAGGCCGAGCCGGCGTACGACGTAGGCGTCCAGGCCTTCGCTGTGCAGCACCTTCGGGATGTCGTAGATCGAGGGGGCGTCCTTGGCCGCGACGACCGCCTCCATGTCGACGTCGCACATCAGGGAGATCTTGCGCTTGACCCCGGCCGGGATGTCGCGGTCGGACCGGCACACGATGGCGTCGGGCTGGATGCCGATGGAGCGCAGGGCCGCGACGGAGTGCTGGGTGGGCTTGGTCTTCAGCTCACCGGAGGGCCCGATGTAGGGCACCAGGGAGATGTGCAGGAAGAACACGTTGTCCCGGCCGACGTCGTGCCGGACCTGCCGCGCAGCCTCCAGGAACGGGAGCGACTCGATGTCACCGACGGTGCCGCCGATCTCGGTGATGACCACGTCCACGTCGTTCGCGGCGGGACCGGCCATGTCGTTGCCACCCGCGCCGGCCATGTCGCGGATACGCGCCTTGATCTCGTTGGTGATGTGCGGGATGACCTGGACCGTGTCGCCGAGGTACTCCCCCCGGCGCTCCTTGGCGATGACCGACGAGTAGACCTGACCAGTCGTGACGTTCGCCGACCCGTGCAGGTCACGGTCGAGGAAGCGCTCGTAGTGCCCCACGTCCAGGTCGGTCTCGGCGCCGTCGTCGGTGACGAAGACCTCACCGTGCTGGAACGGGTTCATCGTGCCGGGGTCGACGTTGAGGTAGGGGTCGAGCTTCTGCATCGTCACGCGCAGCCCACGGGACCGCAGCAGATGGCCGAGTCCGGACGCCGTGAGGCCCTTGCCGATCGAGGAGGCGACGCCCCCCGTCACGAAGATGTGCTTGGTGGTCGCCGGTGCGGCCAATGGGGGCTCCCGTGGTCGTCATGTGCGGCGGAGAAGACTCCGCCCGTCCACGGGCTTCGAGGGTATCAGCCGGTACGCCGGTATCAGCCGGTCGCCGACGGGATGACCGCGTCGGCGCGGCGCCCCGTGCCGTACGCGCCGCTGCCGCCGTCGAGCTGCTGCGCCAGCGCCAGCACCAGGGCGACCCGCCCCGCGGGGCCCCGCACACCGTCCACCGTCGAGGCTCCGGAGACCGGGAAGGCCCTGGCGACCCC
>JACCUZ010000357.1 GCA_013698395.1 Sporichthyaceae bacterium | reverse complement strand
GGACGAGACGGTCGAGCGCGCCTACAGCCTCGGCCACCAGCCGTTGCCCGCGCAGTCCGAGGTCATCGGGGTCGTGAACGACGTGTCCGACGCCCGTGACGTCGTGGTCTGCGCGGCCGGATCGATGCCCGGCGAGCTGCACAAGCTGTGGCGGACGCGTGACCCGAAGGGTTACCACGTCGAGTACGGCTACTCGTGCATGGGCTACGAGATCGCTGGCGGCCTGGGGGTCCGGATGGCCTGTCCGGACAGGGACGTCTTTGTCATGGTCGGCGACGGGTCCTACCTGATGATGGCCCAGGAGCTGGTGACGGCCGTCCAGGAGCACCTCAAGATCATCGTGGTGCTCGTCCAGAACCACGGCTTCGCTTCGATCGGAGCGCTCTCCGAGGAGCTGGGATCCCAGCGGTTCGGCACGTCGTACCGTTACCGGAACCCCAGCACCGGGAGGCTGGACGGCGACGTGCTACCTGTCGACCTCGCAGCCAACGCGGCCAGCCTCGGCGTGCACGTCGTGCGCGCCAATGGTGTGCGCGAGCTGCGGACCGCCCTGGTCGAGGCCAAGCAGGGTGACCGTCCCGTCCTGGTCCACGTCGAGACCGACCCCCTCGTCGGCGCTCCGAGCAGCGAGTCCTGGTGGGACGTCCCGGTCGCCGAGGTGGCCTCTCTCGAGAGCACCCTGGCGGCACGCACGACCTACGAGGCGCACAAGGCCGACCAGCGCCACTATCTCTGACCGGTGTCTGTCGACCGGTCACCCGACATGGAGGACGGCATGACCACAGCCGCCGACCGACCGATGCCTGGCCGGCTGCAGCTCGGCAGCTGTCCCGACTCGTGGGGCGTCTGGTACGCAGACGACCCTCGCCAGACCCCGTGGCAGCGCTTCCTCGACGAGCTCGCCGGGGTCGGCTACCGGTGGCTGGAGCTCGGTCCCTACGGCTACCTGCCCACTGACCGGGGGCGGTTGCAGGACGAGCTCAGCCGGCGGGAGTTGCGGGTAGCGGCGGGCACCATGCACAACTACAGCGGGCTGCACCACCGGGAGCAGTTCCCGGCGATCGTCGCCCAGACCCGCAAGGTGGCCGAGCTGACGCAGGCCCTCGGCGGGCGGCATGTCGTGTTCGTCCCGGTACCGGGTTACCGCGACGACACGACGGGGGCCTACCTCGAGAGCGCGGAGTTGACCGAGGACGAGTGGAGCACGCTCGTGCGGTCCACCGACGAGCTCGGCAAGATCATCTCTGAGGAGTACGGCGTACGTCTGGAGTTCCACCCGCACGCCGACAGCCACGTCGAGACCCAGCAGCAGATCGAACGGTTCCTCGACCAGACCGACCCGCGCTACGTCTCCCTCTGCCTCGACACCGGCCACCTCGCCTACCGGCGGGCCGACAGCACCGCGGTCATCCGCACCTACCCCGATCGCATCGGATACGTGCACATCAAGCAGATGGACCCGGCCATCGTGGAGAAGGCCGAGCAGGGGGACCTGGCGTTCGGCCAGGCAGTGGCGATGGGTGCCAGCTGCGAGCCGCCTCGCGGTCTGCCGGACATCCCGTCCGTGGTCGAGGCGCTCACCGAGCTCGATGCCGACCTCTTCGTCGTCGTCGAGCAGGACATGTATCCCGTCGACTTCGACGTCCCTGCACCGATCGCCGCCCGCACCCGGAAGTACCTGCACAGCGTCGGGATCGGCGGATAGCGCAGTGGTCGTGCGGGTGGGCGTCATCGGCGTCGGGATGATCGGCGAGGACCACGTCCGCAGGCTCAGCCGAGTCCTCTCCGGAAGTGAGGTCGTGGCGGTCACCGATGTGGACCCGGCCCGGGCGCAGGAGGTGGTCGGCCGGGCGCCGGGTGCCAGGCTGCACACGAGTGGCGAGGACCTCATCGGTGATGACGACGTCGACGGCGTCGTCGTCGCCTCCTGGGGCCCGACGCACGAGCAGTTCGTGCTCGCCTGCATCGGGGCGGGAAAGCCGGTCTTCTGCGAGAAGCCGCTCGCCACGTCGCGTCGTTCCTGTGAGCGCATCATCGACGCGGAGGTGGCCGGTGGTCGTCGGCTGGTTCAGGTGGGCTACATGCGTCGGTACGACGCTGCGTATCGCGCCCTGAAGGCCACCGTGGTCAGCGGCTCGATCGGCGCGCCGTTGATGGTCCACTGCGCTCACCGCAACCCCTCGGTGCCGCCGATGTTCACCGGCGAGATGCTCATCAGCGACTCGGCCGTTCACGAGATGGACCTCTCCCGCTGGCTGCTGGACGAGGAGATCGTCGCCGTACGCGTTCTCGAGCCGAGGCGCAACAGCCGTGCGCCCGAGCGGTTGCGTGACCCGTTGCTCTTCCTGTTCGAGACCTCCGGCGGCGTGCTCGTCGACGTCGAGCTGTCGGCCAACATCGGCTACGGCTACGACATCAGGTGCGAGGTGGTGGGAGAGTCCGGCACGGTGTCGTTGGGCGACGAAGGCGAGCTGCGCGTCGTCCGCGAAGGCGTGCGCGCCACCCGGGTGCCGCGCGACTGGCGGGACCGGTTTCTGCGCGCCTACGACGTCGAGCTCCAGGCGTGGCTGGACGCGGTGGCCGCCGGCGGCTGCACGGGTCCAAGCGCCTGGGACGGCTACGCCACCGCGGCTGTCGCCGACGCCTGCCTCGAGGCGCTCGGGACCGGCGAGCGGTGCATCGTGACGTTGCGCGAGCGCCCGGACCTGTATGCGACTGCCCGTTGACTGCGCAGCCTGTCCCTGGTCTTCGGCTCAAGATCCCGTCGGTGTGACCCTGGCGCGGGTGCCCGTGCGCAGGCTCTCGAGCACCGCCAGCGACACAGCGAGGGAACGGACGCCGTCCTCACCGTTGACCACCACGTCGCCCTCGCCCCGAACAGCCGCACCGAAGGCCTGGACCGTCACCTCGTAGAGGTCCTCGCGCGGGCCCAGGTCGAGCTGCTCCGCGATGTGGTCGCGCCACAGCGTCACCGTTCCCACCGGGTCACCGGTGTTGCAGTCGTCGGCGACGAGGGCTCCCTCCGTGCCCAGGATGTGCAGGCTCGTGGGCAGATGAGGGTTGTTGTAGGCATCGTGGGTCTGGACCAGGACGCCGTCCTCCCAGATCGCCCCGGTCATGACGGCGTCGAAGGGTCCCGCCGGATCATTGTCCTGATTGAGCCCCACCGCGGTGACCTCGAGTGCGCGGGT
Organism: Sporichthyaceae bacterium; assembly: GCA_013698395.1. GTDB lineage: Bacteria > Actinomycetota > Actinomycetes > JACCUZ01 > JACCUZ01 > JACCUZ01. Next base: position 4,070 of record JACCUZ010000357.1, on the reverse strand, counting down.
GCCCAGGATGGCCGCGGCCGCAGCCGCGTCGTGCACGGTCACGTCGAGCACCACGCCGCCCCCAACGGGGTCATCGATGCGCCAGCCCGAGAGACGGGCGGGAAGCTGTACGGCGTGGTGGACCCGGACGGCTCGCACCTGCCCCACCAAGCCGTCCCGGACTGCGCTCTTCAGCGCTCGGTGCGTCGGCGACGCGGGCAGGTGGTGGTTGGTCGCCATCACGACACCGGCCGCACGGCAGACGTCCACCATCGCCTGCGCGTCCTCGAGCGAGAGTGCCAGCGGCTTCTCGGCCAGCACCGGCTTTCCCGCCGCGGCAGCGGCCTCCACGTGTTCGCGATGACGACTGTTGACTGAGGACACGTAGACCGCGTCGACGTCATCGCGCTCGACAGCAGCACGCAGCTCGGTCACCGCCTCCGGCACGTCGTGTGCGCCCGCCCACGCAGCCGCGTGCCCGGCGTCACCCGAGCGGACCACCACGGCCGTGTCTCCGACCGCCCGGATGGCAGGCAGCACCTTGGTGGCCGCGATGTCGCTCGCGCCGACGAGAGCCCAGCGCAGGTGTGAGGTCATGGAGGGCAGTCAAGCATCTCCGCCGCATCGGCGGCGCACCAGTGATTGGGTGACCGCGTGGAGGATCTGCAGGCCGAAGTCGTGGTGATCGGGTCCGGCATGGGCGGCGCCACCGCGGCGCTCGCGCTGGCCCGCCGTGGGGTTGACGTACTCCTCCTCGAACGCGGTGCACGCCTTCCTCGTGAGCTCGAGAACTGGTCCCCCCGCGCGGTGTTCGTGCAGCGCCGCTACAAGGCCGCGGACATTTGGTACGACGGGCGCGGCCGACCCTTCGCGCCGGGCGTCCACTACGTCGTGGGCGGCAACACCAAGGTGTACGGGGCAAGCCTCCCCCGCCTGCGCGAGTCCGACTTCGGCGCCGTCGAGCACCACGAGGGCACCTCACCGGCCTGGCCTTTCAGCTATGCCGACCTCGAGCCCTACTACGCCGAGGCCGAGCGGGTGTACAAGGTCCACGGCACGACCGGGGAGGATCCCACCGAACCGTGGCGTAGCGCGCCCTACCCGCACCCGCCGCTCGAGCACGAGCCCTACGTCGCCGACCTGGCGGAGCGCCTTCGCGGCGTGGGCGCCCATCCCAGCTCCAACGCGATGGGGGTCGACCGTGGCCCGGCCGGTACCTGCATCCGGTGCGGCACCTGCGACGGCTTTCCGTGCCGGGTGGGCGCCAAGAGCGACGCGGAGACCTGCGCCGTCGACCCGGCCCTGGCCGAGGGTCTGCGTCTGGCGACGGGAGCTCTCGTGCGCCGGATCGTGCCGGATGCAACGGGGCGCCGGGTCGACCACCTCGTCGTGGAGAGCCCCTCCGGGCAAGGCGTGGTGCGCGGCGGCCGCTTCGTGCTGTCCGCCGGCGCCGTGAACTCCGCGGCGCTGCTCCTGGCCTCGCGGACCGACAGCCACCCCGCCGGGCTCGCCAACTCCTCCGGTCAGGTCGGGCGCAACTTCATGATGCACAACAACGCGCACATCGCCGCCGTCGACGTCGACCGGCTCAACGACGTGACCTTTCAGAAGACGTTGTCGGTTAACGACTGGTACGCCGACGGCGGCGACGATCACCCGTTAGGGACCATGCAGCTCATCGGCCGGGTCGACGAGGTCATGATGAAGAGCTGGGCGAAGGCGGTCCCGCTTGCGCTGCTGCGCCAGGTGGCCCGGCGCAGCGTTGAGTGGCTAGTGATGGCGGAGGACCTGCCCGACCGCCAGAACAGGGTGACCGTCGACGCCCGGGGCCGCATCACGACCGCGCGGGTCGCCCGCGGTCGCAGCACACATCGGGCGCTGCACCGGCGGGCTAAGACTCTGCTGCGGGCGGCGGGCTATGACGCGGTGTTCACCCAATGGTTCGACATAGCGATGAACAGCCACCAGTGTGGGACCGCTGTGGCTGGACTCGACCCGGCCACCAGCGTTCTCGACCCCTGGTGCAAGGCACATGACCTGGACAACCTGTGGGTCGTCGACGCCAGCTTCTTTCCGTCGTCCGCGGCGATGAACCCCGCCCTGACCATCGCCGCCCAGGCGTTGCGGGTGGTCGCGGAGTCCGACCTGGCCAGCTAGACCTGGCCGGCCACCTCCTGCTCCGGCGCGACCTTAAGCGCACCGGTCATCACCGCGACAGCGTCCGACATGCTGATCGTCTTCGGCGAGACCACGGCCGCGCGCTTGCCGAGACGCTGGATATGGATGCGGTCGGCCACCTCGAAGACCTGGGGCATGTTGTGCGAGATGAGGATCACCGGCAGCCCACGCTCCCGGATGCTCTCGATCAGCTTGAGCACCTGTGCGGACTCCCGGACGCCGAGCGCAGCTGTCGGCTCGTCCAGAATGATCACCTTGCTGCTGAAGGCCGCGGCGCGGGCCACGGCCACAGCCTGCCGCTGGCCGCCGGAGAGGCTCTCGACGGCCTGCCCCATGTTCTGCAGGGTCCCGATCCCGAGTGAGGTCATCTGTTCCTTGGCCCGCTTGCGCATCCCGTTGCCGTCGAGCATGCGCAAGACCGAGCCGAGGGGACCGGGCAGGCGGGTCTCCCGCCCGAGGAAGAGATTCCCGGCGATGTCCAGGGACGGCGCGACCGCGAGCGTCTGGTAGACGGTCTCGATGCCATGCGTGCGGGCGTCCAACGGGGTCCGGAAGTGCACGGGTTGACCGTCGAGCAGGATCGTGCCCCCGTTCGGGCTCTCGGCGCCGGAGAGGCACTTGATGAGCGTCGACTTGCCGGCCCCGTTGTCACCGATCACGCCAAGGACCTCGCCGGGATAGAGCTCGAGGTCGACGCCGTCGAGTGCGACCACATGGCCATACGTCTTGACCAGGCCGGTCGCCTGCAGGACCGGCTCTTTCGTCTGCACCTGCGGACTCGGTTCGTTGGTCGTGGCGGTCATGCGCGGGCCCTCCGGATCCACTGGTCCACCGATACGGCAAGGATGACGAGGATGCCGACGGCAAGGGTCTGGTAGTAGACGTCGAGCCCGGCCAGGGTGAGCCCGTTGCGGAAGACTCCGACGATGAGCGCCCCGATGAGGCTGCCCAGCACGGTGCCGCGCCCGCCGAACAGGCTGGTCCCACCGATCACCACGGCGGTGATCGAGTCGAGGTTGGCGTCGATCCCGGAGTTGGGGCTCGCGGCGTTCACCCGACCGATGAGGATCCAACCGGTCAGCGCGAAGAGTGTGCCCGCAGTGACGTACACGCTCATCAGCACCCGTTGGACCCGGATGCCGGCGAGTCGGGCCGCCTCGGCGTCGTCCCCGACGGCATAGACGTGGCGTCCCCAGGCGGTGTACTTGAGCACGAATGCGAAGACGGCGTACATGACCAGCATGACGACGACGCCGACGGTGACCCTGACTTCGCCGATCGTGAATGTCTCACCGAGCCAGTTGAGGCCGGCGGCGAGCTCGGTGTCCCGGATCGTGCGACCAGTCGCGTAGAGCAGCGTGAGGGCGATGAAGATGTTGAGCGTCCCCAGCGTGACGATGAACGGTGGGAGCCGCACCTTGGTGACGAGCAAACCGTTGAACGCTCCTGCGAGGCCGCCGACGATCAGGCCCAGGATGATGGCCAGCCAGCCGGGGAGCCCGGAGTCGAACGCCGTCTTGGCCATCACCATCGAAGAGAACACCATGATGGCGCCGCAGGACAGGTCGATGCCGGCGGTGAGGATGATCAATGTCTGGCCCACCGCGAGCGCACCGACGACGGCGACCTGCTGAGTGATGAGAGACAGGTTGTTCGGTGAGGCGAAGTTCTCGTTGAGGAACGAGAAGACGATGACGCTCAGGATGAGAACGATGGCCGGACTGAGCCAGGGATACCGGTGCAGAGTTGTCTGGACCCGCTGGGCCGGGGTGCGGTGTCCGAGGAACTCCTCCGCCGCGTCGTAGCTGCTGTGCGGCGCCTCGGAAACTTTGCTCACGGTGCCACCTTTCGATAGGGCGACCGCGTCGCATGGCTCGCGCCGGGGTCAGACCACTTGTCAACCCGCCGGTGGG
>JACCUZ010000079.1 GCA_013698395.1 Sporichthyaceae bacterium | reverse complement strand
CTGGCGACGTCGACGGCACGACGAGTGCTGCAGCCCGGTCGAGCGCAGCTCCCACCTCGTCGTGCTCAAGCGACCCGAGCACCCGGACGTCGCCACCCGCGCGTCCAGCGGCCTCCACCAGACCGCGCCCGGGTCCCTCGCCGACGACAGTCAGCGTCCCGAACGGACCCCCCGAGCGCCGCCAAGCCTCGAGGAGCAGTGGGACGCCCTTCTCGTCCGTCAGCCGACCAACGAAGATCAGGCCCGTCCCTGGCGCACGAAAGGGTCCGGGGTCAGGGACACTGTTCGGTCGGATCGTTACACGGTCGGCTGTCACTAGGCCCGAGTCCACCAGGCTCGCGGCAAGGGCGTCTGTCAATGCGATGTACCGATCCACCGCGCGCTGGTCTCCCCTGTGGACGAGGAAGGCCGCCGCCATTGGAACGCTTTGAGCGTGCGAGTCGCGGTAACACCCGTGCTTGACGGCCGGCCACGGCAGCGTCCTCCCACGACACTCGTGGCAGGGGTGCCCATCGCGGAAGTAACTGCCGCGCATACAACTGTGGCGATGGTTGTGCACAGTCTGCACGAGGGGCAGTCCGTGCCGGTGCGCAGCGCGCACCACCGAGAGAGAGATCAGAGGGAACGGGTTGTGCAGATGCACCAGGTCGGGTCGGTGGCGTTCAATCATCGCCTCGACCTCTGCTACCGACCGGCGGGAGTGCAGCGGCTGCATGGGCACCGCGAGCCGCTGAGCCAGCGTCATCGCGTCGATCTCGTCGCTGGAGCGGAGGTACGGCACGATCCCGACGCCCGCGGAGGCCAGCGCCGCCATTTCGGTGTCGACGACCCGGTTCTCGCCGGACGGCACGTTCGACCGATATCGGTTGTGCGCGACGAGTACCTTCACCCGTCGACCGTACCCAGCCGCGGATAGGGTCCCATGCGTGGATCGAGGACCCGCGACCGGTCGGTCCGCAGGCTCAGGGTCGGTTCTGTACGTTGTTCCGACGCTCGGCCATCGGACCGAGTATCTCGCTCAGTGCCTGGACTCCCTCCAGTCCCAGGACCATCCCCACCTGACCGTCGTCCTCGTCACACCTTCGGCCGCCGACCACGTGCGGGCGGAGGCCGCAAGCCGCGGTCTGCACTGGGTACAGCAGCGCGGCTCGGGCATCAGTGGCGCCGTCAACCAGGGCTGGCTCGCGCACGGTCGGAACCACGAGTTCTGGGCCTGGCTCGGAGACGACGACACGCTGACTCCTGGGAGCACCCGGCGGGCGGTAGCCCGGCTCGAAGCGGAGCCACGTGCCTCCATGGTGTACGGGCGCTGTCGTTACGTCGACGCGGAGGGCCGCACGCTGCACGTCGTCCGTCCCACCGGGGCGGCAAGCCGACTGATGCGCTGGGGTCCCAACCTGGTGCCACAACCCGGGTCCGTCGCGCGGGGCGAGGCGGTGCTGCGGGCAGGACTGCTCGATGAACAGTTGCGCTATGCCATGGACCTGGATCTCTTCCTGCGGTTGCAGGACGTCGGCCCCGTGCGGTACCTGCCCGAAGTGCTCGCCACATTTCGTTGGCACGCGGCGTCGACCACGATCGTCTCGTCGGCGGCCTCGGAGGTCGAAGCACGCGCGGTACGTGTCCGTACCTGGACAGGTCGGCGGTCGGTGGGCAGGGCCGCTGAACCGCTCGCGACACTTGCCGGTCGCGCGTTGCACAAGCTGCAACGGGCGTCAGGCGACTCCCTACACTGAAGGCGATGAGCCAGGACTCCAGGACGGCGCTGGTCACCGGGGCCTCCGGCCAGGACGGCATCTTGCTTGCCGAACTCCTCGCGCGGGAAGGGGTCACCGTCTGGGCTCTGGTCCGGCAGGGTGCTGCTGGCGTTGCCCTGCTGCAGGAGCGGGTTCCCTCGGTAAAGGTGCTCCATGGAGATCTCCGCGACAGGGACGCCGTCCGCGCAGCCCTGCGAACGTCGGAGCCGGACCAGGTCTACAACCTCGCCGCCTTCAGCTCGGTCGGCCGATCATGGGCGCACGCGCACGAGGTGATGGAAATCAACACCCTGGCGGTCGTCACCATCCTGGACGAGGTACGCGCCATCCGGGAGGCGACCGGCCGGGAGGTCCGGTTCTACCAGGCGTCGAGCTCGGAGATGTTCGGCTCTGCCACAGTCTCGCCGCAGACCGAGAACACGAGGTTCCACCCCCGCTCGCCCTACGGTGTTGCGAAGAGCGCCGCCCACTTCCTCACCATGAATTACCGCGAGTCCTACGGCCTGTTCGCCTGCTCGGGCATCCTCTACAACCACGAGAGCCCGTTGCGCGAGCCGCACTTCGTTACCCGGAAGATCACGATGGGTGTCGCGGCAATCGCGCAGGGTCGCGCCGATACCCTCAGACTCGGCACCCTGGAGGTGTCACGGGATTGGGGTTGGGCGCCGGATTACGTGCGCGCCATGTGGCTGATGCTCCAGCACGACACACCGGGCGACTACATCGTCGCGACCGGGCACAGCAGGACGTTGCACGACTTCCTGTCCGC
>JACCUZ010000290.1 GCA_013698395.1 Sporichthyaceae bacterium | reverse complement strand
CCTCAGGCCGGTCACACCCATTGGCCCGGGGATAGGACCGGTGCCGATTACCCGGCCCGGTCCGGTGGTTCCGATCGGGCCGGTCATCGGTCCGGTGGTCGTCCCCGACCCGGTGGTCGTGACTCCGGTGGACCAACCCGCCGAGCCCGTTCGCCCATCGGTGGTGGTTCCGCCACTCATCGTCGACTCGCAGGTGATCGCTCGGTTCGAGAGTGCCTTGGCATTTCAGCAAACCACGACGGCGATCGCGATCGCGCCGCCGGTGGCAACGCTTGTCCCCTACGACCTGGCCGCTGCCACGGCCGGTGTGCGCGAACATGTCGACCCAGCGATCGCGCAGCCGTTGCGGCGTGACGCGCTGCTGGCTTTCGCTGGTCAGGCCATCGGGGCGCTGCGCGGAATCGGGATGCCCTTCACCGTCGACGGCTGGTGGGCGAGCCACGCGCTTGACCGGGTCATGGCCTACCCCACTTTCCCCGTCGCTGCCTCGGACTACCTGTCCTCCTACGACCGCACCCGCTTCTGCCCTGGGGTCGACTCCATCCCGCCGGACTCGGTGACGCTGCTGGAGACCAACCCGCGCTTCATCGGTGCCTTCATGGCCGGGCTGAACCACGAGACGAACCGCGAGTTGCTGTGGCGCGGCTTCCCGACTGACAGCCGGGGCACTCCGTTCCGGCGGTTCTGGCGGCGGCTCGACGGCAAGGACGACATACCCCCGATCCACGGCTGGCGGGCCGGCTCCCTCGCCCAACAGACTGCGGACCCCAAGGGAAACCTCGTGCTGCTCGTGCGGGGCGACCTTCTTCGCCGCTACCCCAACACGATCGTCGTCGCGTTGCCCGCCATCACCGACCGGCAGCCCAACCACGACATGGTGCTCAAGCCGGCGTTCGCGGGGCAGTTCGATCCCGACGTGTCGTTCTTCGGCTTCCCGCTCGTCGACACCGACCTTGAGCAAGGTCAGGGCTGGTTCTTCGCGTTGATGGAGCCGGTTACGGAGCCACGCTTCGGGCTTGACGAAGTCAAGGGCGGGCGGTCTGCCGGAGGAGCAGCGAACGCGGCGGACGCGCTCAGCTGGCCGGACACGGGCGTCGTCGGCGGGGCTCACCTCGGCACGGCGGTGTTCGCGACGCTGGGACTCAACGCGGTCTCCTCCGGCGCAGATGACGTCGCGGCGACCTTGTTCCAGCGCCCCTTCGCGTTGTATGTCCACGCGAAGCACCTCGTCAACCCGCTGCCGGTGCAGCAGTGAGCGGGAGGCTCTGATGCCCGATCTCGACCTCACCGACATTTCCGCGGCACGCGCCGAGGTCGGTTCGCTGCGAGATCAACTGCGCGTGGCGCGGCTCTCGCTGACGCAAGCGGCCACACGTCGCGACGACGCCATGGCGCGGGGAAACACGGCTGCGGCCGACGCCGCCGCAGCCGAAGCGGACAGCCTCGGCGAGAGTTTGCGCTCCGGACTTTCCGGCATACGGGACGCGAGCGCCGAGGTCCGAAGGCTTTCTGATGCGCTCCTGAGTGCGAGCTCGCCAGAGGATGCGGTCTCTTCCTTGACTGGGCGGCACCCGGTGCTGCTGCTCCCGGTCCGTGTGGAGACACGCTTCTTCGACAACGCCCAGACGCTGAAGGTCAGGATCTTTCCTGACCAGGTGCACGTCACCGCGCACGACCCGGCGCTCACCGCCGACGAGGTCGACGGCCTCACCTGGTACTGGACCCATCGCTGGCTTGCTCCTGACGCGGAGACCGACGAAGGTCGGGCGCTGGCCGAGGAAGCGTGGCAGGGGCTGACAGCGCGGTTCAGCCCCGGGCGCGCCGCCTTCGTCGTACGGACCTATCCCCCTGAGAACCTCGGCACGGGAGACGCTATGCCGACGTGGGGGGAAGTTCCGCTGCGATCGGGCGAGTGGAGCACCGCTGCTCGCGCGGGTCTGCTGCCGGATCGCTGGTGTGTCTTGGGTTTCCGCTCGACCGGCGAAGCAAAACACACCGAAATCTTCCGCGCGTGGGGCAGCGCCGTCCCGGACTCGCTCTCGGCAGGGCCGACCCCGGACCCCGAGGCCCCGACAGAGCCGGGAGGAATGCCCACAGACCCAGACCTGCTGTGGCTGCACGACGTAGCCGAGGCGGAGCGGTTGGGGATGCTCGTGACCGTCCAGCAGGCCGACCTCGCCGCGGGTATGTTGCTCGCCGACGGGGTGGACCGGCTCGTGGTGCTGGGAGTCGACTGGACGCAGGACCCGGAACAGGCCGCCTCGGCTGTGGAGACCCATCTGGCCGCGCACGCCGACGAGGGACGTCTGGCGTTCGTGCCCCAGGGGGCACCCACCAACTCCACAGGCAGGACCCGAAGCGGATTCTCCACCGACATCGCGGTTGCGCAGAAGGTGCTGGCCCCGCACAGTGCGCCGTCTCCGCATGAGGATGCGGCCGGCCGGCTCACCGCCGCGGTGCTCGGCGTCCCCGCAACGAGGCTGTCCGCCGTCGCCGGCGCCGATCTTCGCGAACAGGCCTGGCAGGGGTCCCTTCTCGACGCCACGTGGTCCGCGACCGGTGGCTACTACCTCACCGAGATGCTCGACCCGGCTGCCGTCGACCCGGCGATCGAGTCATCCATGCGGCACCACGTGGCGGCCAACCTGAGGGCGTCTGGCCCGATGCCGACGCTACGGGTCGGGGCGCAGCCGTACGGGCTGCTGCCGGTGGTCCCCCGTGGACGGTTCGAGCCGGACGTCCGGCGTCGAGCCCAAGACGACGTACAGCGGGTGACGTCAGCACTGCGGGAACTGGTGGAGCCGCTCGTCTCCTCGGTGCCCCGGCTCGCGCAGGTGAGACGCCGTGAGGACGTCGATGACGTCATCCTCGCTCTGTTGCTGCGTACGCCCGTCCCATGGTCTTTCACCTTCCGCAAGCTGATCGGCCCTGTCGAGCGGCGCGCCGTCAGCATCAACTGGGACCTCAAGGCCGCCTTCCAGCGCGACGTCACCGCGGCGCTGCTCAGTGCGCTCGAGTGCTTCGACTCGATACGCCTTACCGAGCTCACCCATGACGATCTCGATCACCCCCTGAACGTTCCACTCGTACTCAAGCCAGAGCCGACGCCAGCCGATCCCCAGCAGCAGGGGACCGGATACCTGGGCGAGATGAGGGCGCTGCTGACCGAGCCGAACGGCGTGGACATCCTGGACGCCCGCAAGGATTCGGTGGCGCTGCTGGAGGCCTTCATCGCGTGCGCGGCGGTCAACGAGAACCGCAAAGTTGGTAAGCGCGTAGTCGCCGACGCGGCCAGCCAGCTGGAGCTGTCGGAGCAGTTCACGTCGTATGTCGCCCGCGTCGCAGACCGAGTGCCCTACACGCTGCGGGTGGAGCCGGTTTCGGCGGCGCCGGCGGTCGCCGGGTCCAGCGTCACGGTGCCGACCACGCCGCGGGAGTTTGGCCAGACCGTGATCCCGGCGCTCACCGGTGAGCAGACCATCTCGCAGCATGTCGCCATCGCGTTCCGGGACCGGATAACCCTGCCGGGCCTGCTGGACAGTCCCGAGGACCCGATGCACAGGCTCGAACGGATGAGGACAGCGCTCGAGAGCCTGCAACAGGCCCCTGCCGACCAGCTCGAATGGGCGTTCCGCGGCGTGCTCGATCTCTACTCCACCAGGCTCGATGCATGGATCACCTCGCTTGCGACTGCGCGCCTGTCCGAGCACCGTGAGGCCGACGGTGCGGGGCTGCATGTGGGAGGCTGGTGCGTCGTCGAGGACCTGCACCCAGACGGCGGACCCGGTGCTGAGAGCCTCGGCTTCGTCCACGTGCCCTCGCTGGCGCAGTCGGCCTCGGTGGCGGTGCTGCGCGCGGCACGAGAATCACACCGCGACGCGCAAGGCCGGGTCTTCGACCTGGACCTGACTTCGCGGCGGGTGCGCCAGGCCTTGCGCATCCTCGAAGGTGTCGGCAGTGGTCAGCGGCTCGCCGCGTTGCTCGGATATCGCGTGGAACGCGGCCTCCAGGAACGCGACTTGTTGCTCGCTCAATGGATCCTGCCGCTGCGCCAACAGTGTCCGCTCCGGAGCGCGCGACCCGATTCCCCCGAGGTCGTCGAGCCGGTCGAGGTCGTCGCGGCTCGCGACGTGGTGGACGGTCTCGCGCTTCTCGATCGCTGGGAGGCCGATCGAAACGGCCTGCTGGCCGCAGCCGGCATACCTGCTGGAGCTGCCCGTGACGGCGTCGCCGCAGTCATCGACGACGTCGCCGGCCTCGCCGATGCCGTCAGCGACGTGCTGCTGTCGGAGGCTGTGCATCAGGCCACAACAGGCAACCTCGAGCGCTCCGGGGCGGCTCTCGCAGCCCACGACCGCCAAGACCCGCCGCCGGACCCCGAGTTCGTCCGGACGCCGCGGGCGGGCGCAGTTGTCACGCATAGGGTCGGCGTCTGGCTGCCCCGAGACGTTACCGAGCCCGCAGAGGGCTGGCCCACGGATCTGCGGAGCCTGGCCGAACCGCGGCTGGACCACTGGCTCGGCTCGGTCTTGGGCGATCCCAGTCGGTGGACGGTAGGCGCGCGGCTTGTCAGTGCACCAGCGGCTGGACCCGACGGCGACGTACCGGCCGGCGCCCAACCGACCTTTACCGACCTGCCGGACATCGACCTCGCGGCTCTCGGGCTCTCACCGCTCTCGGTCGTGCTGGCCGCGCGTCGACCCGGAAGCGGCCAGCCCAACGAGCTCGAGTCTCGGCTCGCTGCCCACTACGCGAGGACCCCGGAGGTGCTCGGTGCCGCGACGACCGACGACCGGCTCGAGCTCGCTGCAGCGGGCCTGGCTGGATTGACCGACCTGGCGGCCTGGGCAGCAGAAGTGGTCGGCGCCGCGCCGCTGGCGCCAGAGCACCTGTCCTCGTCCACCGATGTCCGCGCAGGCGTGGCCGGACCTGCCGCCACCGTCGAGGTCGACGAGGCCGTCACCCGCGCCACGGCTGTTGCAGTGGGGGTCGAGACTGCGGTGACCGCCACCGAAGAGGCGCTCGCGGCATACGTCGCATCGCCCGACGCCGGTGCTGAAGCGGCTCTCCTCGACGACCTGCTCAGGCTCGTCGAGGTCGAGGGCCCCGAAGCGCTGCCCTCTGGCCGGGAGTCGTCCCTTGCCGAGCACACCACCGCGCTCGTCGCACGCGTGCGGGCGCGCCTGGCTGCGGCCGCCGCGGTCCCAGCACCCCACCACCGGTCGTCGAGCCCGGGGACCTCCCTCCTCCTGGCGTGGCCGAGGACCCGGCCCTCGTCCAGGCGCGGGCGGTGGTGCGTGTGCTGCTCGGCAACGGCCAACCCTTCTTGCCGGTGCTGCGTCCCGCCGACCCGAAGCCCCTTGCGGCCTCTCTGTCCGGACGCGATCGGCTGCTGGCCGGTGACGGCAACGCAGTCGTCACCTGGCTGCACCGAAGCGCGCTGGTGCGACCTCAGCTCGATGCCCTGGCTGCCTTGCTGGTCCATGCCGAAGCCGACGGCATGGATGTCACAGACCAGCTGGAACTCGTTCAGACTCCCTACTCGACCGATTTCCCGTGGATCGCGATGCCCTACGGGAACAAGGGACCGCCGCCCCACGGAACCGTCGGCCTCGTCTTGCACTCCCTGTCTGCCGTGGAGCCTTCGTCCGGAGGGGCCGGCGTCGTAGCTGACACCTGGTCTGAGTCGATCCCGGCAGCAGAGGAAACCACGGCGGTGGCGTTTCACTACGACGCCCCCGGTGCTCGCGCTCCCCAGTCCATGCTCCTCGCCGTACACCCGGCGCAGACGCCAGATCGGTGGGACTTCGACACACTGCTCGGGTGCGTGCAGGAAGCCATCGACCTCGCGCACTTGCGGACGATCAGCGCCAAGGAACTCGTCCCCTTCGCCACGCTGCTGCCGGGGATCTTCCTCCCCGACACCTACACCCGGGATGTGCCAGGTGTCCGGCTCACCGAGCTGGCGGCGAACGCTCACAAGTTCGCCGTCGGCGGGCTCGTCACTGACCACGTGCTCGGGAAGGGGTGAGCTGTCGTGCCCGAGATGGACTTCACGTTGGCGGCGACCGTGGCGGCGGAGGACTTGGCCCTGTGGCAACGGCTGCCGATCATCCCGACGTGGTCGCGGCTGGAGCCACTGGCGCTGACCACCGGTGACCTCGTCCCCGGGGCACAGGCCCTCGTCGCCGACCCGCTGTGGATGCTCGGCCGCCAATGGCAGTTCGACGAGCTGCGCGGTGAGGACGCGGGCACTCCCGTCAAGGCGACGGTCCGTGGTGAAACCGCGCCGTTCACCCGGTTCCATCCCGGACTGGCGGGGGAGGGTGATCCGGCCGCGGACTCTGTCGACCTGCCAGCGCCGGGAGCCCCAGACGCCGCACCTCTGGAGACCCGGGTCGAAGCGGAGATCCCCGCCGTACTGCCCCTGCGTTTTCGGATGCAGACCGGCCTGCACCTGACGCGCCTTTTGCGGGCGGCTAGTTTCGAAGACGCGGCCACAGCCACGGTCGACGAGTTCCCGGTTGTCCTGGATCCCGGCTCGACCGACCCGGCGGGGGAGGCCCGTCAGCGGCTCGCCGAGGGACGCGTGCCGGACGGTTCGGCAGTGCTCGCAGCGCTGTCGGAGCTCGACGACGGCGTAGGCGGACTGAGCGGGCTGCCGGATGCGATTGCCGACGCCGCGGGTGCTGACGAGGCGGCAGTGCGTGACGTCGTCGCCGAGTGGCGTACGTGGGCATCGAGCCTGATCTTCGCGCCACCGGGTGTTTCGTGGAATCCGAGTCGGCTCGAGCACGCCTTCGTAGCGCAGGCATCTCTCTCAGACGGGAAGGTGGCGTTGCGGGTCGACGAATACACAGGCGGAACGCTCGACTGGTTCCATGGCGAGCTCGCCGTCGCGCCTGACCTCGGCCCCGCCCCCGACGATGGCGCGACGCCGGTGGCCGACACGACGTTGCCGACTCCGGTGCGGTTCGCGGGTATGCCGAACGACCGGCTCTTCGCCTTCGAGGACTCAGCTGTCTACCTCGGCGGCCTGCAGGCCGGGCGGACGGACCTGGCCAGGCTCGCGGTCGTCGAGTTCGCTTTGGCGTACTCCGTCGACTGGTTCCAGGTGCCCCTGCTGTTGCCGTACGGCAGCGCCACTCGCATCGACGAGGTTCAGGTGGTCGACACGTTCGGAGTCGAGGTCGACATCTCTTCGGCGAGTGAGACCACCGTGCCCGGTTGGGCGGCCTTCCAGTCGACGCCGTTGGGCGACACCACGAGCCTGGCGAACGTCTTCGTGCTCGCACCGACAGCACTGCGCGTGCTGGAGGGGTCGCCGCTCGAGGATGTCATCTTCTTCCGTGACGAGATGGCAAACCTGGTGTGGGGCGTCGAGCGGGTGGTCCCGGGTCTCTCGTCGGGGGAGCCGGTGCCGCGGGCCCAGCAGGCTGCGCGGGTCTCGTTGCGTCAGTCCATCCCTGACGATCTGGGTGACGCACAGATCATCTACCGGCTCATGACACCGGTGCCAGAGAACTGGCTTCCGTTCGTGGCCACGCGCGAACATCTGCAGGCCGGCGCCGGGCACCACGTGCTCGAGCGACGCCCGATGCTGCGCTACCGAGAGGATGGGACCGCCGAGTTGATCAACCCGCACGGCACGGTGCTGCTCAGTTCATCCGACGCGGACCCTGCAACAGACCGCCTCCGCATCGCCGAGGAGGAGGTGCCTCGAGAAGGCGTCGCCGTGACCCGGGCGTTCCAGCAGGCCCGCACCGAAACGGGGAGGACGGTCCTCTGGATCGGGCGACGGGTCCGGGTCGGACAAGGCGAAGGCGCGAGCGGTCTGCGGTTCGACACCGCGCTGCCACCGGGCGCCCTGTGACGCGGCCCGGAACCGGTCAGTCCCGATCGAGTGACCGACACCCCACCTGAAGTCACAGGTGGCCGCAATTCTGTTCCAGTGTCGATCTCACGCATCATCTCCAGACTCCTTCTCCCGGGCTGACCACTTTGCGTGGGTCTCTCGCACCCTCTCGTAAGCCGTCACGGTCGCGTTACGAACTGAGACGGCGGACGTATCAGGGCACCGATGCCGCTCTCCTGCATTTCTAAGCGACCGACCAGCGGTCCCGGGTTTGAGGAGAAGTTGTCATGAGTATCCGCACATCTAGAACTGCCAAGGCCGGTGCCATGGCGACCGCTGCGGTGATGTTGGGAGGCGCGG
>JACCUZ010000284.1 GCA_013698395.1 Sporichthyaceae bacterium | reverse complement strand
ACGTCGAGCAGCTCCTCGGCCTGCTCGACCGGCTCGTCGACTCCGGCAAGTCGGTCATCGTCATCGAGCACCACCAGGCGGTCATGGCGCACGCCGACTGGATCATCGACCTCGGCCCCGGCGCCGGGCACGAGGGCGGCCGAATCGTCTTCGAGGGCACACCCGCCGACCTCGTCGGCGCCCGCTCCACACTTACCGGCGAGCATCTCGCGGCCTCCGTCGGCACCTGACCGAGACCTTGCGGCCTTGCGGTGACTCGTCCACACCGGCGCGGACCTCGTTCAGCCGCTCGATCAATCTGCCGCGAGGACAAGCGGGGAACACGAGTTTGGTGGCGGCCGATCTGATTAGGTACCGACACCGACGTCTTGACCGATGAGGTGGAGCATGAACGTGTACGACCAGCGGATCACTGAGTTCCACCGCATGCACACCTCCGGATGCTTCGTGATGCCCAACCCCTGGGACACGGGGAGCGCTCGCGCCCTGGAGCAACTCGGCTTCAAGGCTCTGGCGACCACAAGCGCCGGGTTCGCATGGACACTGGGTCGCGCGGACAACGACGTCACGCTCGGTCAGACGCTCGAACACCTGCGGGCCGTCGTGGATGCTGTGGATCTGCCAGTGAACGCAGATTTCAGGAACGGGTTTGCGGTCGATCCCCAGCAAGTCCGAATAAACGTGAAGATTGCCGCAATCACCGGGATAGCGGGACTCTCGATCGAGGACTCCACGGGCGACAAGAACGAGCCGCTCCATGACTTCGATCTGGCCGTAGAGCGTGTTCGGGCCGCGCGGCAAGGGATCGATGAAAGCGGCACAGGGGTCGTCTTGACTGGTCGATCTGAGGGTTTCGTCGTCGGACGTCCCGACATCGACGAGGCGACCCGAAGGCTGCGCGCGTACGCCGACGCTGGCGCCGACTGCCTCTACGCCCCGCGGATCGGAACCGTTGAGGACGTCAAGGCCGTCGTCGCCGCGGTGTCACCCAAACCGGTGAACCTGCTGATCAACGCTCCTTTCATCACTGCGGCGGAGGCGGCGGCACTCGGAGTGCGGAGGATCAGCGTGGGCGGCACACTTGCGCGTACCGCCTGGGCTGGATTCCTGCGGGCAGCACAAGAGATCTCGGAAGCAGGGATGTTCTCCCGCTTTGAGCAGCTGCCGGACGTCGATGCGCTGTTCAACCGACGATAGCTACAGACCTGGTCAGCCGCTTGGCGGAAACGTCGCTCCTGTTGTTTAGTGCAGCCGGCGCGGCCCGGTGTCCAGCCGCGCGGTGGGCAGGCTGAGCCGCGCGCTGGCCTGCAGGACGCTGAGCGCCCCGGAGGAGGCGACCACCGGGTTGAGCTCGAGCTCGGCCACCTCTGGCAGATCGTCGGCCAGCCGAGCCACCCGGAGCAGCAACTGCTCGAGGGCTTTGACGTTCACCGGCTCGCTACCTCGATATCCGAAGAGCAACGGAGCCGCCCGCACCGAGCGGATGAGCTCCGCCGCGTCCAGGTCGGTCATCGGGACGATGCGGAAGGCTCGGTCACCGAGCAGATCTGTTGCGGCGCCGCCCACCCCGAAGGACACGAGCGCGCCGAACGCGGGGTCTTCATGGATGCGGATCACGGTGGCGACACCAGGCGGGGCCATCGCCTGCACGGTCAGGGCGGCAGTCGGCCCCCCGAGGTGGGCGGTCATCTGGCCGTACGCCTCCCGCAGGTCCTCCTCGGAATCGATGTCCAGCCGCACCGCCCCAAGGTCAGGTCTGTGCCGAAGGGAAGGCGCCGTGGCCTTCAAGGCCACCGGGTAGCCCACCTCCCGTGCACCGCTCACGGCTTCGTCGACGGAGTCGGCGGCAACGCTGCGCCAGACCTCCACGCCGTACGCGGCAAGCAGCCCAGTGACGCAGTCCCCGGACACCTCCAGCCCGTCCGATCGGTCTGCCAGCTCCCTCTCGACCAGTTCGCGAGCCGCCGCCGGATCAACGTCATCCAACAGCGGTATCTCGCCCTCGGGTCGGCGTCGCCATTCCCCGTACGCGGCTGCTCGCGCCAGCGCCGACACCGCCTCCTCCGGCGACGCGTACAGCGGCACCCGGCCAGGTCGCTGCTCCTCGCCCACCGGTTGCCCATCGAGAGCCAGGAACGTCGAGACCACCGGTTTGTCGGTGCCGAGGCTTGCTTCTGAGAGCTGATGCGCCAGGTCCGCCGCTGAGGCACCGATAGGCAGAACGAACTGCGAGGCCACGGCGTCGACGTCGGGCTCTGACAGCACCCCAGCCAGGGCCTTTCGAACGTCCTCTGGGGCGCAGCCGCCTGGGAGAATCAGCGGGTAGCCGGCAGCGATCTCCAGGCCGCCACCGGCACAGGCATCAGCGGCCAACCGGGCGAGCGGAAGCGAGTTTCCCACAACGGCGACCCGGCGACCCGACGGAACAGGCTGGGCGGTCAGAAGCACAGCCAGGTCGAACAACTGAGACATTGTGTCGACGCGGATGACGCCAGCCTGGCGGAACAGCGCGTTGACGGCGCCTTCGGGGACCTCCTCCTGCGTGAGCGGCACAGCAACCGACCCCCGGCTCTTCACGGCAACGATCGGCTTGGTACGGCCGATCCGCCGAGCGAGCCTGGCGAACTTGCGGGGGTTGCCGAAGGTCTCCAGATAGAGCAGTACGACGTCGGTGTCTGGGTCGTCCTCCCAGTACTGCAGCAGATCGTTGCCGCTGACGTCGGCTCGGTTGCCGACCGACACGAAGGACGAGAGCCCGAGCCCGCGTTGGCAGACGGCGTCCAGAATCACCGTCCCGAGGGCCCCCGACTGGGTGAACAGCCCGGCCCGGCCGATCTGCGGCAGGGTCCGCGCTAATGAGGCGTTGAGCCGCACTGTCGTCGCGGCGTTCATGACACCGAGGCAGTTCGGTCCAATCACCCGCATGCCGTTGGTCCTGGCCGCCGAAACCAGCTTCCGCTCAGCCAGCGCTCCAGCAGGACCCGACTCGCTGTAGCCCCCGGACATGACGACCAGTCCGTGGACACCTTTGCGGGCGCTCTGTGAGATGACGTCGGCGACTGCGGGCGCTGGCACCGCCAGAACGGCGAGGTCAACTGGCCCCGGCACATCTTCCACGCTCGGGTAGGCCCGCACACTGGCCACGTGCTCAGCGTTGGGGTTGACCGGGTAGACGGTGCCGTGGAAGCCGCTGCGGATCAGGTTGACAAAAACCGCGTGACCGATGCCATTCGGATCTCGTCCCGCCCCCACGACCGCCACTGACCGGGGGTGGAGCAGCCGCCGAATGGAACGCGCCTCCGATCGGTGCTCCCGGGACTGCATGACGGCAAGGGACGCCGCTGTCGGCTCGATCGGGAACACGAGGTGGGTGACGTCCTCGTCGTAGGACGTCGTCGCCTGGTACCCCGCCTCACGGAAGACCGCCGTCATCCGGTTGTTCTCGGTCAGCACGTCAGCCTCGAAGCGACGGATGCCCCTCTCAGCCGCGATCGCGGCGAGGTGTTCGAGGAGCACCGACCCCAACCCGCGGCGCTGGTGCGCGTCCGCCACGACGAACGCCACCTCGGCGACGTCGGTGCCGGGTTCACGATCGAACCGACCGACCGCGATCAGGTGTCCGCCGAGGACTGCGACGAGAGCGACCCGGCTGTCGTAGTCGACGTGCGTGAAGCGCTCGACCTCTTTCTCGGACAGCTTGGGATGAGCCGCGAAGAATCGGTAGCGGATCGTCTCCTCGGAGAGCCCGGCGTGGAGGGCCTGCAGGCGGTCGGCGTCGTCCGGCACGATGGGGCGCAGGTGCACCGTGCCGCCGTCAGCCAGGACGACGTCGGTCTCCCAGCTCGCGGGGTAGTCGGTCATCGTGGGTCGATCGGATCGAGGCCGTGTTCGGGGAACACGGCCCGCCGCGTGGCTGCGATCGCGCGGTCCAACGGGTCGTCAGGGTCACCTTCGCCGGCGTCCCAGGCGCGGTACTCCGCAGTTCCGCCGTCGGTCAGCGACTCCGGCGCCTCCTGTCCGGTGCACTCTTTGACCAACCGGCGCCACGTCTCCGGGGGGCGCCTGGTCGGGTCGAGGGGCTCGCCCGTCATCTCGGCCAGGAGGTGGACCCACGAGGCCGGCACCACCCGAACGATGTCGTATCCGCCGCCGCCGACCGCCACCCAACGCCCGGAGGCCACCTCGTGTGCCAGCTCGTGGAGGACGGCGTAAGTCATCCGCTGCGCATCGACGCTGAGGTCGAGGTGCGCGAGCGGGTCGAGGCGATGTGAGTCGCAGCCGAGCTGCGTCACCAAGATCTCCGGTTCGAACGCGCGAACCAGCGGCGGCACGACGGCCGAGAACGCACGCAGCCAGCCGGCGTCACCGGTGTCCGGCGGCAAGGCGACGTTGACAGCGGTGCCCTCTGCTCGGCCCGCGCCGATGTGATGGGGGAAGCCCGATCCCGGAAAGGCGCTGTAGCCACTTTCGTGGAGGCTGATCGTCAGCACACGGGAGTCGTCGTAGAAGGCTGCCTCCACGCCGTCCCCATGGTGTGCATCGACATCGACGTAGGCCACCCGCTGCACGCCGTCGGCCAGCAGGTCAGCGATGGCCACTGCGGCATCGTTGTAGACGCAGAAGCCTGAGGCTCTGGATGGCATCGCGTGGTGGAGGCCGCCCGCGAGGTTGACGGCGTGCTCTGCTGCGCCCGTACGAACCGCTCGCGCGGCGTCGACCGTGCCCCCGACCACCATCGCGGACGCCTTGTGCATCCCCTCGAAGATGGGGTTGTCGGCATCGCCCAGGCCGAACGTCGCAAGTAGCTCCACAGCCCCGTGCAGTGGCGCTGCGCGAACCGCCCCCACGTAGTCCGCCGCGTGCACCAGCTCGAGCACGGCGTCGGTCACCGGATGCGGCGGTGCGACTCGCACAACCGACCGGGCGAGGACGCCTAACTCGTTCGCGAGCGCCATCGTGAGTGCGAGCCGGTTGGGCGCCATCGGGTGGCCGTAGCCGAGGTCGTACTGCAGAAGGTCGTCACTCCACACGACCAGGACTGACGTGCTCAACGCCGCTCCTGGACTTCCGCGCGTACCGCCCGCCGCCTAGGCGCCCTTGCCCCGCGCCGCCGCCTTCTCCTGCAAGGTCAGCACCACGCTGGGGTCGCCCAACGTCGTGACGTCACCGAGCTCACGCCCCTCGGCGATGTCTCGCAACAGCCGTCGCATGATCTTGCCCGAGCGCGTCTTCGGCAGGTCGTCCGCCCAGATGATCGACTTCGGCCGGGCAAGCTTGCCGATCCGGGTCCCGACGTGCTCGCGGATCTCGGCCTCGATGGTGGCGTCGCCCTGCACGCCCCCGTTCAGCGTGACGAAGGCGACGATGGCCTGACCGGTCAGCTCGTCAGCCTCGGCGACGACCGCGGCCTCGGCCACCTTCTCGTGCGTGGTGATCGCCGACTCGACCTCCGCAGTCGACAACCGGTGTCCGGAGACGTTGATGACGTCGTCGGTGCGGCCGATGATCCAGAAGTATCCGTCCTTGTCGCGTCGGGCGGCGTCACCCACGACATAGGTTGCGGGGCCGAAGCGGCTGAAGTACGTGGAGACGTAGCGGTCGTCGTCGCCGTACAGGGTCTTCAGCATGCTCGGCCACGGACGGGTGATCACCAGGATGCCGGTTCCTTCCTCCATCTCGTTGCCGTCGGGATCCACGAGCGCCGCCCGGACGCCCGGCAGCGGTCGGGTGGCCGATCCGGGCTTGGTCATCGTGAGGCCGGGGAGCGGGGCGATCATGAGTTGGCCGGTCTCCGTCTGCCACCAGGTGTCCACGATCGGGCAGCGCTCCCGGCCGATCACCTTGTGGTACCAAAGCCACGCCTTGGGGTTGATGGGCTCGCCCACCGAGCCGAGCAGCCGCAACGACGAGAGGTCGTGCTTGTTGGGGTGCTCGACCCCCCACTTCATGCACGCGCGGATCGCCGTGGGTGCTGTGTAGAAGATCGTGACGCCGTAGCGCTCGATGACCTCCCACCAGATGTCCTTCGCCGGATAGTCGGGGGCCCCCTCGTACATGACGCTGGTGCAGCCGTTGGCCAGCGGGCCGTAGACGATGAAGGAGTGCCCGGTGATCCAGCCGACGTCGGCTGTGCACCAGTACACGTCGGTGTCCGGGCGCAGGTCGAACACGTCGCGGTGGGTCGCGGTCACACCGGTGAGGTAGCCCCCCGTGGTGTGCTGAATGCCCTTGGGCTTCGCCGTGGACCCTGAGGAGTAGAGGATAAAGAGGGGGTGCTCGGCGGGCACCGGCTCCGGCGCGCACTCCGGTGCGCTCTTGGTCAGTAGCTCGTCGTAGAACACGTCGCGACCGTCCTGCATGTCGCACTCCGTGCCGGCGTTGCGAACGACGACGATGGTTTTGAGCGTCTTCAGGTCGCCCATCACGCGGTCGACCTCGCGCTTGATCGCGGAGGGCTTTCCCTTGCGCCG
>JACCUZ010000231.1 GCA_013698395.1 Sporichthyaceae bacterium | reverse complement strand
GAGGAGAAGGCCGAGGCCGGCGTCGCCCAGATCTGAGCGCGCTTGACACGACGGGGGACCCGACCCGCAGACTCCGCACCGTCACCGCTGCACCCGGCGTCCGGAAAGTGAGGCACGTGGCTGCCACGGACGAGATTGCCTCAGGCCGGCCCGGCACCCGGCGGCTGGTCATCGTCGAGTCGCCCGCGAAGGCCAAGACCATCAAGGGTTACCTGGGGCCCGGCTTCCAGGTCGAAGCCAGCATCGGTCACATCCGCGACCTGCCGACGCCCGCTGAGCTGCCGGCTTCCGAGAAGAAGGGCCGGTTCGGCAAGTTCGCGGTCGACGTAGACGCCGACTTCGAGCCCTACTACGTCGTCGACGCCGACAAGAAGAAGAAGGTCGCCGAGCTCAAACGGGCGCTCAAGGGCGCGGACGAGCTGTTCCTCGCAACTGATGAGGACCGCGAGGGTGAGGCCATCGCGTGGCACCTGCTCCAGGTCCTCAAGCCGACGGTGCCGGTGCGACGCATGGTGTTCCACGAGATCACCGGCAGCGCGATCCGGGAGGCGGTCGAGAACACCCGCGACCTGGACCAGAGTCTGGTCGACGCCCAGGAGAGCCGCCGCATCCTCGACCGGCTCTACGGTTACGAGATCTCGCCCGTGCTGTGGCGCAAGGTGCGGGCCGGTCTGTCCGCCGGCCGGGTGCAGTCGGTCGCCACCCGGCTGGTCGTCGAGCGCGAGCGGGAGCGCATCGCCTTCCGGTCGGCGTCCTACTGGGACATCGAGGCCAGGCTGTCGAAGCCGGGTGCAGGCTCGGCCGCCTTCGACGCGCGGCTCGTGCAGGTCGACGGCCGGCGGGTAGCGACAGGTCGGGACTTCGGCAGCGACGGCAGGCCCGTCGCCCGGTTCGACGGCGTCCACCTCGACGAGTCGGCCGCCCGATCGCTCGCGGAGGCCCTGGACGGCTGCGACTTCGCGGTGCGCTCGGTCGAGGACAAGCCCTACACCCGCCGCCCGGCCGCGCCGTTCATGACCTCGACCCTGCAGCAGGAGGCCAGCCGCAAGCTGCGGCTGTCGGCGCAGACCGCTATGCGTCTCGCGCAGCGGCTCTACGAGAACGGCTACATCACCTATATGCGCACCGACTCGACGACGCTGTCTGAGTCGGCGCTCGACGCCGCCCGGGCGCAGGCGCGGGAGATCTACGGAGCCGAGTACGTCCCCGACGTACCTCGCCGTTACGAGCGCAAGGTCAAGAACGCGCAGGAGGCGCATGAGGCGATCCGCCCGTCGGGAGACGTCTTCCGTACGCCAGGGCAGGTGGCCGGGGAGGTCAGCCGCGACGAGCTGGCGCTCTATGACCTGATCTGGAAGCGGACCGTCGCCTCGCAGATGGCCGACGCCCGCGGGCAGACCGTGACGGTGCGCCTCGGGGCCACTGCTCGTGATGGTCGTGACGCCGAGTTCGCCACGTCCGGCACCGTGATCACCTTCCGCGGTTTCCTCGCGGCATACGAGGAGGGCCGGGACGAGGACGAGCCGGCCTCGGCCAAAAACGGCGCGGCCGAGGAGCGCCGGTTGCCGCAGCTGGCGGTGGGCGACCCACTCGACGTGCTGGCGATGGAGCCGCTCGGGCACGCCACGTCACCACCGGCCCGGTTCACCGAGCCCACCCTGGTGCGGTCGCTGGAGGAGCGCGGCATCGGGCGACCTTCGACGTACGCGTCGATCCTCGGCACGATCATCGACCGCGGCTACGTGTTCAAGCGGGGGCCGGCACTGGTGCCGTCCTGGTTGGCCTTCTCCGTCATCGCCTTGCTGGAGAAGCACTTCGGCTCCCTCGTCGACTACGACTTCACCGCCGAGATGGAGGAGGACCTCGACCGCATCGCGAACGGCCAGGAGCAGCGCGTCGACTGGCTGCGACGGTTCTACTTCGGCTCCGACGGGGACGAGCTCGGCGGCCTACGCCGCCTCGTCGAGGGCCTGGACGACATCGACGCCCGGGAGGTCAACTCGATCCCGATCGGCGACGAGTTCGTGCTGCGCGTCGGGCGGTACGGGCCGTACGTCCAACGGGGCGCCGACGGTGATGACGCGTCGCAGCGAGCGTCGGTGCCCGAGGACATGGCGCCCGACGAACTGACGGTCGACAAGGCCGAGGAGCTCCTGTCCGCCCCGAGCGGTGAACGAGAGCTCGGCACCGATCCGACAACTGGGCTGCTCGTGGTCGCCAAGTCGGGGCGCTACGGGCCGTACGTCACGGAGGTCCTCCCGGAGGACGCGCCGAAGTCCGCAAGGCCGCGCACGGGGTCGCTGCTGAAGACCATGTCGCTGGACACGGTGACCCTCGAGGACGCCCAGCGACTGCTGTCGTTGCCCCGCGTCGTGGGGGTGGACCCGTCTGATGGCCACGAGATCACCGCACAGAACGGTCGCTACGGGCCCTACCTGAGGAAGGGCACGGACTCCCGGTCGCTGGACTCCGAGGAGCAGATGTTCGACATCACCCTGGAGCAGGCGCTCGCCATCTATGCCCAGCCCAAGCAGCGGGGGCGCCGCGCGGCCGCGGCACCGTTGCGGGAGCTGGGCGCCGACCCCGCTTCAGGCAACCCACTGGCGGTCAAGGAGGGCCGGTTCGGGATCTACGTCACGGATGGCGAGACCAACGCGACCCTGCGCAAGTCCGACGCTGTCGAGACGCTGACGATCGAGCGGGCGGTCGAGCTGCTCGCGGAGAAGCGGGCCAAGGGTCCGGCACCCAAGAAGCGCGCAGCAAAGAAGACGACAGCGAAGAAAACGGCGGCAAAGAAGGCGGCGGCGAAGAAGGGGTCGTGACCGGGCCGCTGGCTACCCTGGTGTTGTGACGCGCGCGCCGGTGATGCCCGACCACGACCTGCGTGGGGTGCTCCGGATCGCCTCCTTCCGCCGGCTGTGGACGGCGCTGTCGCTGTCCAGCCTCGGTGACTGGCTGGGCCTGCTCGCGCTCACGGCGCTGGCTCCTCGGCTGGCCGACGACGGCTATGCCGCCGCCAACCTCGCTGTCGCGGGCGTCTTCATCCTGCGGCTGGCACCCGCGATCCTGGTCGGGCCCATCGCCGGTGTGGTGGCCGACCGACTGGACCGTCGCGCGACGATGGTCGTCTGCGACGTTGCGCGCTTCGCGCTTTTCCTCTCGATCCCGCTGGTCGGGTCGCTGTGGTGGCTGTTCGTCGCGACGTTCCTCATCGAGGTCGCGAGCCTGCTGTGGATCCCGGCCAAGGAGGCTACGGTTCCCAACCTCGTTCCGCGGGAGCGGCTCGAGGCGGCGAACCAGCTCAGCCTGTTCACCACCTACGGCTCGGCGCCAGTCGCGGCAGCCGTCTTTGCCGGCCTCGCTCTGCTCTCGGGCATCCTCGACAACCCGGTGCCGGCGATCGACGAGGTCGACCTGGCGCTGTACGTCAACGCCGCAACGTTCCTGGTCAGCGGGCTCACCATCCTGCGGCTGACCGACATCCCCCCGCGGGCGCGCACAGCAGACGGCGCGCCCCGCCCCGGTGTCTGGGCGCCACTGCTCGAGGGCTGGCGCTACGTGGGGAAGACCCCACTCGTCCGCGGCCTGGTCGTCGGCATGCTGGGAGCCTTCGCCGCGGGTGGCGCTGTGATCGGCCTGGCCCGGACCTTCGTCAGAGACCTCGGTGCCGGTGACCCGGGCTACGGACTGCTCTTCGGTGCGGTGTTCCTCGGCATGGCGGGCGGCATGGTCCTGGGGCCCCGGCTGCTGCCCGATCTCAGCCGGCGACGGCTCTTCGGCCTGTCAATCGGGGTGGCCGGCGTCGCCCTCGCGGTGCTCGCGTTGATCCCCAACATGGTCGTTGCCGTGCTCTTGACCCTGGTGGTGGGTGCTTTCGCTGGCGTGGCCTGGGTGACCGGGTACACGTTGCTGGGCCTGGAGGTCGCCGACGAGGTGCGCGGGCGGACGTTCGCCTTCGTGCAGACAATGGTGCGGGTGGTGCTGGTCCTGGTGCTCGCCGTGGCACCGCTGCTGGCTGCTGCGTTCGGCCAGCACCGGATCGAGGTCACTGACGCCATGTCGCTGACCTACAACGGGGCCGCGATCACCTTCTTGTTCGCCGGGCTGCTCGCTGCAGCCCTTGGTCTGCTGGCCTACCGCCACCTCGACGACCGCCGCGGGCTGCCGCTGGGCGCCGACATCTCCGCGGCGTTCCACAGCGAGGCGATGGGGCTCCATGGTGGTCGCCGCCGGCAGGGCTTCTTCATCGCGCTCGAGGGCGGCGAGGGGGCCGGGAAGTCCACCCAGGCGCGCAGGCTGGCCGAGTGGCTGGAGTTCCAGGGGCACGACGTCCTGCTCACCCACGAACCAGGCGGTACCGAGCTAGGTCGCCGGCTGCGCTCTGTGCTGCTCGATCCTTCCCAGTCTCCCAACGGCGCGGCGGCGGCTGTGTCACCGCGGGCCGAGGCGCTGCTCTTTGCCGCCGACCGTGCCGAACACGTGGCGCGGGTCATCACCCCTGCCCTGGCTCTCGGCCATGTCGTCATCACCGACCGCTTCGCCGACTCCTCCGTCGCCTACCAGGGCGCTGGTCGCTCGCTCGGTCCCGGTGAGGTGGCCAAGATCTCCCGATGGGCGACAGACGGGCTGATCCCTGACCTGACGGTCCTGCTCGACCTCCCAGCTGCGGAGGGGCTTCGCCGAGTAGTGGCACCCGATCGACTCGAGTCGGAGCCGCTGGCCTTCCACGAGAGGGTTCGTGAGCGGTTTCTGGAGATTGCCACTCGAGCAGGTGCCCGCTACCTCGTCGTCGACGCGACCCAGCCGGCGGACAGCATCAGCGAGATCCTCCGCGACCGACTGGAGTCGGTGCTCCCGCTCAGCGCGACGCAACAGCGCGAGATCGAGCAAGCCCGTCGAGCGGAGGAGGAGCGCCGTCAGGTCGAGGAGGGGCGCCGCCGGCTGGAGGAGGCGCGTGCCCGTGCTGACGCCGAGGAGCGGGCGAAGCGGCAGGCCGCCGAGGAGGCTGAGCGGCGGATTCGCCAGGAGGCGGAGCTGGAGGACCGCCGTCGCCAGGCACAGGCCGAGGCTGAGGAGCGGGCCCGCCAGGACGCACTTGCCGCCGAGCAGCGCGCCCGGGACGAGGCGGCCAGGGCAGCCGAGCGCGCGCAGCTCAAGGAAGAGCAGCGCCGCCGCAAGGAAGAGCAGCGCCGCCGCAAGGAGGAGCAACGGCTGGCTCGTGGGGAGGCACGCCGGCGGGTGGAGGAGCGGCGCGCAGTCGAGCGTGCGGAGCACGAGGCCCAACTGTCCACGTACGTGCACAACGAACGTCCTGCACCCACCGCACCTCCACCCACGGCTGCTTCGAGGACATCCGCCGTTCGCGACGTATCCGGCGACCACAGCGACCCGCCCACCCGGCGGCTGAGCCTGGCGGACGAGCTCTTCGGCGGGCCTGACGACGAACGCACGGTGCAGCTGCCTCGTGTCGACGAGCGGGAGGAGCCGTGACGGCCGACACCGAGACGCCCGGCGTCTGGGCGGATCTGGTCGGCCAGGAGCGCATCGTCGAGATCTTGCGAGAGGCGGCCGAGGCTGCCGCAGCACGCCTAAGCAGGTCTGGCTCCCATACTGGGCCGGACGTGGCCCCAGCCGATGCCATGACCCACGCGTGGCTGTTGACCGGACCGCCCGGGTCCGGCCGGTCCACCGCAGCCCGCGCGTTCGCGGCGGCGTTGCAGTGCCCGAGCGGTGGCTGCGGGAAGTGCAGCGCCTGCCATACGGCGCTTGCCGCCACCCATGCCGACGTCGAGGTGGCCAACACCCGCACGCTGTCGATCGGAGTCGCTGACGCGCGCGCCCTTGTGTCTCGAGCGTCCCGCCACCCAGCGGGCGGGCGATGGCAGGTGATGGTCGTCGAGGACGCCGACCGGCTGACCGAACAAGCTGCTAATGCCTTGCTCAAGGCCATCGAAGAACCGACACCGCGCACCGTGTGGCTGCTCTGCGCGCCAGCTGTCGACGACGTGCTGCCGACGATCCGGTCCCGGTGCCGGCACCTGTCGCTGCGCACCCCGCCGACCACGGCGGTTGCCGCCGTGCTCGTGAGACGTGATGGCGTCGACCCAGCCAT
This sequence comes from Sporichthyaceae bacterium, assembly GCA_013698395.1. Taxonomy (GTDB): domain Bacteria; phylum Actinomycetota; class Actinomycetes; order JACCUZ01; family JACCUZ01; genus JACCUZ01. The sequence goes on along the minus strand of JACCUZ010000231.1, from coordinate 696 downwards.
GGCAGCCTTCGCCGCCCGTGCCGCACAGGGACACATCGGCCGCGCTCGCCGCCTCGCCACCGATGAGCAGGCAAGACTGCGACGCCACGACGTGATGCAGCTTCCCCTGTCGCTGGGACGGGTGAGTGCCGCCATCACGGCGGCAGGCGACCTGGTCAAGGCGGCGACGGAGGACGCGACCGAGGAAGTGGGTGCGCTGGCTGCGCACGAGACCGAAGACATGAAGCGCGCTTTGGGTGTGGGAGCCGGGACCAGGCAGCCGGGCAACGCCTCTGCCCAGCTCAAGGTGCTCGAGGACGAGCAGAAGAAGCGCGCCACCCGAGCCAAGCGCGACGGCATCGACCGTGCCCTGATCGATCTGGCCGGCTTCTACCGCGACGTGCTCGCCGTGCAGGCCGGCGCTGCCGTAGAGCTGGTCAACGAGGAGATGCGCGACGCCGTCACCTCGGTGGCCCGGCACTCGAGCGCCGAAGGGACACTTCGCCGCATCGACGCGGTGTTGGCCGCCCGGGCGGCCATCGACGTCAACGTCGCCCCGCTGCTCGCGGTCGAGGCTATGACCGTCGCCCTGATGAGCGGCTGACCTTCCGAGCCCAGGGCATGCCTTAGACTCGGCGACCGTGTCGGGGCCGCGACCTCGACCGCCCGCCGCCTTAGCTCAGTCGGCTAGAGCGACGCACTCGTAATGCGTAGGTC
>JACCUZ010000227.1 GCA_013698395.1 Sporichthyaceae bacterium | reverse complement strand
GCTGTGGCGCTGGGCGCGTTCGCCTGGCAGTCCCTTTTCGCGACCCTGCGCAGGCTGGAGCTGCCGGTCCCGCGGCCGCGTCCTCGATTCGGCCATGGGGTCGAGACACCGGTCGGTGGCCTGCTCGTGCTGGGCTCGTTCCACCCCAGCCAACAGAACACCTTTACCGGCCGGTTGACCGAGCCGATGCTCGACTCCGTGCTCGGTCGCGCCGCCGGGCACGCAATCCCCTAGCCCTACGCTCTGGCCATGACCGTCGCCGGCTCGCCGTCACGCACTCGGATCCTGATCGTGGGCGGCGGCTACGTCGGGTTGTACACCGCCATGCGCCTGCAGAAGCGGCTCGCGGCCGAGTTGAGATCGAAACGGGTCGAGATCATCGTCGTCGATCCGCGCTCCTACATGACCTACCAGCCCTTCTTGCCGGAGGCGGCAGCGGGCAGCGTGGAGCCACGCCACGTTGTGGTGCCGTTGCGGCGGGTCCTGGACAAGTGCGAGATCCTCACCGGCCGCATCGACTCGGTCGATCACGCGCGGCAGGTCGCCCGGATCGCGCCGACCCGGGGCGAGGCGTACGACCTGACCTACGAGGTTCTCGTGCTCGCACCCGGTTCGGTCGCGCGCACCCTGCCGATACCCGGGCTCGCGGAGCAGGGCATCGGCTTCAAGCAGGTCGAGGAGGCCATCACCTTGCGCAACCAGGTGCTGGACAAGCTCGACATCGCGACGACGATCACCGACCACGCGGCACGCAGCGCTCTGCTGACGTTCGTCTTCGTCGGTGGCGGCTACGCCGGCATCGAGGCGCTGGCCGAGCTGGAAGACATGGCGACCTACGCCACCAGGTACTACCCCGAGCTGTCCAAGGGCGACATCCGGTTCGTCCTGGTGGAGGCGACTGGGCGCATCCTTCCCGAAGTGGGTGAGGACCTCGGCCACTACACCGTCGAGGAGCTGCGCAAGCGGCGCATCGACGTCCGCCTCAACACCCGGCTCGAGTCCTGTGTCGGCGGCCACGTGGTGCTCTCCGACGGCGAGGAGTTCGAGGCGGAGACAATCGTGTGGACCGCGGGGGTCAAGGCCAATCCGGTGCTGGCCCGCACCGACCTGCCGCTTGATGACAGTGGCCGCGTCAGGTGCCGTGCCGACCTACGTGTCGAAGGCGTGGAGGGCGCCTGGGCAGCGGGTGACTGCGCAGCCGTCCCTGACCTCACAGCCGGCCCCGGCGCGACGACCAGTCCGAGCGCCCAGCACGCCGTACGTCAGGCCAAGCGGCTCGGCGACAACATCGCGCTGGTGCTCAACGGCCGGGAACCGGTGGCATATGCGCACAAGCACGTCGGCTCGGTGGCGTCCCTGGGCCTGCACAAGGGTGTCGCGCAGGTATACGGCGTCAAGCTGCGCGGCTGGCCGGCATGGTTCATGCATCGCAGCTACCACGTCAGCCGCGTACCGACGTTCAACCGGAAGATGCGCGTGATACTGGACTGGACGCTCGCCCTGTTCTTCCGCCGAGACGTCGTCGCGCTCGGGTCGCTGCAGGCCCCCCGCGACGCGTTCAGCCAGGCCACCAGGTGACTGGGATGAGGCTGGTCGCGGTGACCGTCCTCGGCCATGACCGGCCGGGCATCGTCGCGAGGACCACACAGCTGCTCGCCGCGACCGGTGCCAACCTCGAGGACTCCACGATGACGCTCCTTCGCGGCCACTTCGCGATGGTCCTCGTCGCCCAGGTGCCGGGAGACGCCAACACCACGGCCGAGGCCCTCCGGCCGCTGACCGAGGACGGCTCACTGGTCGTCTCGGTCCGGGAAGTGCCCGAGGAACCGACCGCCGGTCCCCTCGGGTCGGCGTACCTGCTCGCCGTGCACGGAGCGGACCGGCCCGGCATCGTCTCGGCGGTGACCGGTGTCGTAGCAGCAGCGGGCGGAAACATCACCGATCTCTCGACCCGGCTTCGCCAGGACCTCTACGTGCTGCTCGCCGAGGTGGACCTGCCGGCCGGCACCGACGTCGAGGAGGTCTCAAGCGCGCTGGCCCAGGCCGCTGCCCGGCTCGGCGTCGACGTCTCGCTGCGACCGGTCGACACCGATGTGCTGTGACCCTCCTGCCCGAGCTCCCGCAAGGCGCTGTAAGACCGGTGCTGCGCGCGCCCGCCGCTGGCCTGTCGGGCCGGGCCAGGGAGGTCGACCCGTTAGAACCCGACGTCCTGGCGCTGGCCGCAGACCTGCTCGCCACGCAACTCGGGTCACCGGGCTGTGTCGGCCTCGCCGCCACCCAGCTGGGCGTCCCGTGGCGGGTCTTCTCCCTCGACGTCACCGGTCACCCCCGGACCCGCACCTGCCATGGGCCGATGGTGCTGGCTAACCCCGTCATTGAGTCCGCGACACGGTGGGAGAAGGGCAGGGAGGGGTGCCTGTCGGTGCCTGACCTGACCGGCGACGTCAAGCGTGCCACCCGAGTTGTCGTACGCGGCGAGGTACCCGGCACCGGCGAGTCGGTGCTGGTGGAGACCGACGCGTTCGAGTCGCGGGCCTTCCAGCACGAGATCGACCACCTCGACGGCCTGCTCTTCCTGGACCGGGTCGCCGGCGCACACGCTCTGCATGCCAGGCAGGTGTACCGGTAGCGCACCACCGCCGGGCGGTACGCTCGGCAGTGCCCGAAGCAGGCCCCTGTAGCCCAATCGGCCGAGGCGCTCGCCTTAAAAGCGGGGTCACATGTGGGTTCGACTCCCACCGGGGGCACGCGGGGAACGCCGCACTCTCCTATGTCGTTACTCTTGACGAGTTACCGTACCCGCGTCGACCCGACGCCCACGGAGGGAAGCCATGCAGAGCCGTAACCCGGTGTTCAACCGCAGCGACGCGTTCTCGCGCCGCGGCTACGCCACATTCAACGAGGTACCCACCGCCTCCGCCTCCACCCTGGAGGAGATGTACACCGCGCCGACGGCGACGGGACTGCAGACCGGTCGGATGACGATGGACGACGTTGTCGTCAAGACCGGCATCCTGTTCGCCGTCCTGCTGCCGCTCGCGGTCCTGAACTACCTGCTCGCCAGCCCTCTGCTCACGTTCGGCGGGCTGCTGGTCGGCTTCGTCCTCAGCCTGGTCATCTCCTTCAAGCAGTCGACCAACGCTGCCCTCGTGATGGCCTACGCCGGCGCGGAGGGCCTGTTCGTCGGTGGCATCAGCCGCTTCTTCGAGAGCCAGTGGAACGGCGTCGTCGTGCAGGCCGTGCTCGGCACCCTGGCCGTGTTCTCGGTGGCCCTGTTCGCCTACAAGAGCGGCCGGGTCCGGGTGACCCCGAAGTTCCAGCGCACCGTGCTCATCGCCATGGGCGGCTACCTGGTCTTCAGCCTGGTCAACATGGGCCTGGTCATGTTCGGGGTCGGCGGGCCGTGGGGACTGCGCGAGGGCGGGTTCGGGATGCTCATCGGCCTCTTCGCCGTCGGCCTCGCCGCGGCGATGCTGATCCTGGACTTCGACTTCGCCGAGCAGGGGGTCCGCAACGGGCTGCCCGAGCGCTACTCGTGGCTTGCGGCGTTCGGCCTGATCGTGACGCTGGTGTGGCTCTACATCGAGATGCTCCGGCTGATCGCGATTCTGCGGGGCGACGACTAACCGGCGACGGTCGGGCCGGCGCGTTCGATCGAGAAGCGGACGACACAGCGCTTCTCCCGCACCATCGCTGCTCGGTAGTCGTCCCAGTCCGGGTGCTCACCCGCGGCCGCGCGGTAGTAGTCCACGAGCAGCTCCATCGCCTCGGGGAGCGAGACGATCTCGGCTGTCCCCTCCACCTGGGCCCAGTCTCCGTAGAAACCGTCGCTGAGGACGCACAGCGAGACCCTGGGGTCGCGGCGCAGGTTGCGCGCCTTGATGGCCGTCTCGCGCGTGGAGATCACGACGCGGCCCTCGGCGTCGACCACGGCGCCGACCGGCGAGAGCTGGGGGCGCCCGTCGGAGCGGAAGGTGGCCAGCACGGCATGGTGGTGGGAACGCAGGAAGTCCTGCGCCTCGGCGGGAGTCATGCCGGCTGCGTGCTGGTCAGCTGTGCCGGCGTGCGCCGCGACGCAGGTCGTGCTCGTGCACGATGGCTGTGGCGTGACCGTGCGACAGCCCGTGGGCGTCCCTGAGCCAGTTCACCCGCTCGTCGAACCGGAGGAGGCCTGGGCCGGCCTCGAGAGCCTTGAACCACTCGGGGAGATCCCGACCGGTGGCCTTCGGCACCCGGTCGAGAAGCTGTTGGTGCGTTGCTTCGGAGTGGTGCAAGGACATCGGGCGCCTCCAGAGCCGAGTCAGTGGTCCATGCGCCCGAGACTGCCTTACCCATCGCGGGTTCACAACCCCATAGCCCGATTACGCCCAGCGGGTGACCACTGTGCGGTTAGCCTGCCCCGCTGTGGACCAGACCGGCTGGACCGCGCTCGCTGAGGCGCTCGCGGCCGACGTCCGCCGGGTCTCCGAACGGCTCCGACACCTGTCCCAGGCCCAGCTGGCGGCGCCCGCGGCGCCGGTGTCTCCCACGGGGGCAGGGCAGGGTTACGACTCCCGCGCCCAGGCCGGCCGGGTCGTAGCCCAGGTGCTGGCAGACACCGCGCTGGTGCTGGAGGCGGCGGCGGCCGGCACCGCACCGGATCTGCGTCGCCTGCCCGAACTGGGCGACTTTGCAGTCGGGGACCAGGTGGCCGTCACCGGGCACGACGTGCTGGCGGCGATGGAGCAGGTGCGTCCGGACACCCAGGTTGCGGCCGACACAGGTGAGCGAGCCACGCCCGGCCCCACCGCGGCCGATGTCGTGGCCGGCGCGACCCGGCTCCTTGCCGACGTACGCCGACGCCTGTGAGGGGCCGCGCGCGCTGACCCTCGCGCCCCCGCGCGCTGACCTGCCCGCTGACTCCCGGACACATTCGGGGCACCAGTGGCTGCTGGGACGGCGGTCGGTGCCACAGCGGTCACTTGCTCCCCGGTTGTGTCTCCGCACCAGATGCGCTGGTTGGCCCCCGAGCCCCCGGACCCGGCCGGCCGCCCACGCCGCATGGAAGCATCCGGAGTCCATTCGTCCGGAGGCGATCAGCTCAGGCGCTGGACGATCATCGCCATACCCTGGCCACCACCGACGCACATCGTCTCCAGGCCCCACTCCTTGTCGCGAGCTTGCAGGCCGTTGAGCAGCGTCGCTGTGATGCGGGCTCCGGTCGAGCCGAACGGGTGGCCCAGGGCGATCGCCCCGCCGTGGACGTTGAGCCGGTCTATGTCCACTCCGAGGTCGCGGTAGGACGGGATGACCTGGGCGGCGAACGCCTCGTTGATCTCCACGAGATCCATGTCCTGGATGCTCATGCCAGCCAGCGCGAGCGCCCGGCGCGATGCCTCCACCGGACCCAGGCCCATGATCTCCGGGGAGAGCGCCGAGACGCCGGTTGCCACAATGCGGGCCAGCGGCACGACGTCCAGCTCCGCGGCCCGCGTCTCCGACAGAATCACGACTGCGGCAGCCCCGTCGTTGAGCGGGCAGCAGTTCCCCGCCGTCACCGTGCCTTCGGGGCGGAACACCGGCTTGAGGGCCTGGACACCGTCCAGCGTGACCCCCGGGCGCGGACCGTCGTCGCGCGTCACCAACGTCCCGTCGGCGGTCGTCACCGGCGTGATCTCGCGGTCGAAGAAACCGTCCGCGATCGCCTTCTCGGCCAGGTTCTGTGACCGCACTCCGAACTCGTCCTGCTCCGCGCGGCTGATGCCCCGCGACGTCGCCAGGTTCTCGGCGGTCTGACCCATCGCGATGTAGACGTCGGGCAGGCCACCGTACTCCCGCGGGTCATGCCAGGGGTCGTTCGTGGCGGCCATGGCCGCGGTACGCCGACGAGCCTCGCCGAAGAGCGAGTGGTGGAACTGCTCCTTGTCCCCGCCCGCGCCGACGAAGCCCGGGGAGCGGGACACGCACTCGACCCCGCCGGAGACGAACGCGTCGCCCTCGCCAGCCCTGATGGCGTGGAACGCCATCCGCGACGTTTGCAACGACGAGGCGCAGAACCGGTTGACCGTCGTGCCCGGCAGGCCGTCGAGCCCGAGCTGCACCGCAACCCGACGCGCGAGGTTCAACCCCTGCTCTCCCTCGGGATGGGCGCAGCCGAGCATGAGGTCATCGAGGCTTTCCGGGGCCAGCGCGGGCACCTTTTCCAGCGCGGCCCGCACGATCGTCGCCGCCAGGTCGTCGGGCCGGACGCCGGTGAGGGAGCCCTTGGCCGCACGGCCGATCGGCGTGCGGGCGGTGGCCACGACCACGGCCTGAGGCGACGAGGTCCGGGTACCCACCGACCTGAAACTACCGTAGCGGCGGGTCCTCAGCAGCCGTGGCCTGCACCTCACCGCTGCTACGACCGGGGCGACGCCGTAGCAACGCCCACCGGCCACGGGGACCGCGGTCCCGGCCACCCACCTGCGCGCCGGCGACCTCGGTGCCCGCCTCGTCGGCCGCCTCGACCGCAGCTAGCGCGATCGGACGGACCCCCTCCCCTCGAGCGACGTCGGGTTGCTCTTCAGGTCCACCGAACCAGACGTCCAGCGCAGCGCACACCGAGGGCAGCAGGGCCGCCGCAGCGCTCGCGTAGCCGGCGGCGGACGGATGGAACCGGTCCGGGCCGAACATCTCGATAGGCGAGGCCGCGAACTCCGGGCCGAGAACATCTCCGAGGGACACGCTGCGTCCGCCTGCCTCGACGACGGCGATGGTCTGCGCCGCAGCCAGCTCCCGGCTGGCGCGCCGGGCGATCCAGCGCAACGGCTGGGCCACCGGCTCTACCGTGCCGAGGTCGGGGCAGGTGCCCACGACCACCTCCGCGCCGAGGTCGCGTAGGCGGTGCACGACGTGGTCCAGGTGGCGGACCGCTGCCGGGGGCTTGACCCGGTGGGTGACGTCGTTGGCCCCGACCATGATGACAGCCACGTCGGGGTGATCCTGCTCCACCTCGTCGACCTGTCGGGGCAGGTCGCTGCTCTGGGCGCCGACCACGGCTGAACAGACCAGCTTCACGGGCCGGTCGGCGCACTCGGCGAGCCCGGCGGCAAGCATCGCGCCCGGGGTCTGGAACGCGTGGCGGACTCCGAGCCCGCTGGCGCTCGAGTCGCCCAGCAGCGCCAGCGTGAGCTGGTCCCCGCTGTGGTGCCTGCCGTAGATCCCGGCGGCGTCCGGCGAAGTCCCGGTCGGCTCGCCGATGGTCCGGCGGGCCAGTGCCGCCTGCGCCCGCAGCAAGCCGAAAGTTCCCGCCGAGACCAGGCCCAAGCCACCCCCGCCGTAGGCCGCTGCCATGGCGATCCGCCGGGCCACCCGAGCCCGAGTCACGTGATCATCACGACAAGAACCTAGCCGACCACCTCGATCCCCGTCGGGATGCTCACGAGCATGACCGCCGTAGGCTTGACCGCCATGCAGTACTACGAGTCGGTCCTCGACCTGGTGGGAAACACGCCCCTGGTCAAGCTGTCCTCCGTCGCCGACCGTGTCCCGGCGACGGTGCTGGCCAAGGTGGAGTACCTCAACCCCGGCGGCTCGGTGAAGGACCGGATCGCGCTGCGCATGGTCGCCTCCGCCGAGGAGTCCGGTGCGCTGCGGCCGGGCGGCACCATCGTTGAGCCGACGTCGGGCAACACCGGGGTGGGGCTTGCGCTGGTCGCCCAACGGCGTGGCTACGACTGTGTCTTCGTGCTACCCGACAAGGTGTCGGCCGACAAGATCAACGTTCTCAAGGCGTACGGCGCGCGCGTCGAGGTGTGCCCCACGGCCGTCGCTCCCGAGGATCCACGCTCCTACTACTCGGTCAGCGACCGGCTGGTGCGCGAGATCGAAGGGGCGTGGAAACCCGACCAGTACAGCAACCCGGACAACGCCCGATCGCACTACGAGACAACCGGGCCCGAGATCTGGTCGCAGACCGAGGGTGCTGTCACCCACTTCGTGACCGGAGTGGGAACCGGGGGGACCATCAGCGGCGCCGGTCGTTACCTCAAAGAGGTCAGCGAGGGCCGGGTGCGGGTGATCGGGGCCGACCCTGAGGGTTCGGTGTACTCGGGCGGGACGGGCCGGCCGTACCTCGTCGAAGGGGTGGGGGAGGACTTCTGGCCCAGGGCCTACGACCCCGAGGTCGCCGACGAGATCGTTGCGGTCACCGACCGAGACTCCTTCCTGATGACCCGGCGGTTGGCGCGGGAGGAGGGGATGCTGGTCGGCGGCTCCTGTGGGATGGCCGTGGTGGCGGCGCTGCACGTGGCCGAGCGGCTGGCCGCGTCCGACGTGGTCGTCGTACTGCTGCCCGACGGAGGGCGCGGCTACCTCGGCAAGATCTTCAGCGATGAGTGGATGGAGCACTACGGCTTCGTCGAGGACCCCGGCGGGGGAGTGAGCGTCGGAGACGTGCTGGCCCGCAAGGGGGCCGCGGTCCCCACGCTGGTGCACGTCCACCCGAACGAGACGGTGCGCGACGCGATCGACATCCTGCGGGAGTACGCCGTGTCCCAGATGCCGGTCGTCAAGGCGGAGCCGCCAGTTACTGCCGGTGAGGTTGTTGGGTCGGTGGTCGAGAAGGAGTTGCTCGACCTGCTCTTCAGCGGGCGGGCGCACCTCGCGGACCCGCTCGAGCGACACATGTCGGCGCCGCTGCCCATCGTTGGAGCCGGTGAGCCGGTGTCGGCTGCCACTGCCGCGTTGGAGAAGTCCGACGCTCTCCTCGTGCACGACGAGGGGAAGCCGGCCGGGGTCCTGACCCGCCAGGACCTGCTCAGCTTCCTGGCTGCCGGCTGAGTTTCGACCGCACCAGCCGCGGTTGGAGCCTTCACCTGGGAGGGTAGGACCCCCTCGGGCCGGCAGGCCGCCGACCTGACCTTCCCAGATGGAGGACGTACATGGCACTCGACGACGACACGACCCTGACTCCTGACGAGCATGGGCCCACTGATGGCGGAGCCGGCTCGGGCAGTGACGGTGGCGCGGACGGCGGTGCGGACGGCGGTGCCGACGGTGGTGCGGACGGCGGTGCCGACGGTGGTGCGGGCAGTGGCGGAGATGGCGGTGCCGACGGTGGCGCGGGCAGCGGTGGAGATGGCGGTGCCGACGGTGGCGCGGACAGCGGTGCCTGAGGTCCGACCCTGAACGAGCTCGACGGCCAGAGCGGGGCGGGGGGGACTATCTCCCGCCCCGCTCTGCGGCGTTGCGTGGCCGGGGACCTCGACGAGTTCGCTCGCACCGTGTGGTCGCGGGCACCCAGGCTGTCGACCCGGGAGGAGCTTGCCGCCACCGCCGGCGACGCGCCGACGTACGACGCTTTCGGCGACCTGCTTTCCCTCGCCGCCGTCGACGAGCTGCTGTCACGGAGAGGGCTGCGGACCCCGTTCATCCGCATTGCCAAGGACGGCGCGGTGGTGCCAGCCGCGCGCTACACCAGGTCGGGCGGCGCGGGGGCGCAGGTGTCCGACCAGGTGGCCGACGACCGGGTGCTCGGGTTGTTCGCCGACGGACACACCCTGGTGCTGCAGGGGCTGCACCGGCTGTGGCCGCCGCTGATCGACTTCGCGGGTGAGCTGACGACCGAGTTGGGCCACCCCGTCCAGGTCAACGCTTACGTAACGCCTCGCCAGTCGAAGGGCTTTGCCGCGCATTACGACGTCCACGACGTCTTCGTCCTTCAGGTCGCGGGCGAGAAGCGCTGGCAGGTCCACGAGCCAGTGCACCGCGACCCGCTACGGGATCAGCCGTGGACGGATCGTCGCGAGCAGGTGCGGGCCCGGGCCACGGAGCGGCCGGTCATCGACACCGTCCTGCGACCCGGTGACTCGCTCTACCTGCCCCGCGGGTACCTGCACTCCGCGGAGGCGCTGGGCGACGTCGCGTGCCATCTGACCGTAGGGGTGCACCCGGTGACTCGCTACGCCGTGCTCGACGCACTGCTCGCGGTCGTCGCTGATGAGCCCGCGCTTCGGGAGTCTTTGCCGCTGGGCGTCGACGTGGCCGACCCGGCGTCGGTCGGTCCGGATGTGCAGGTCACCATCGACGCCCTGTCCCAGCGACTGCGGTCGGTGACCTCAGCCGCGGTAGCCACTCGGCTGGCGGGTCACGTGGTCGCCGGGAACCGTCCGGCACCCCTTCCCCCGGTGGCGCAGGCGGCGGCTCTCGCCGGCCTGACGGCCGACTCCGTCCTCGTCGCCAGGGCCCACCAGCGCGTGGTGGTCACCACCGAGGCTGACGGGCTGAACCTGGGGCTTTTCGACCGGACCGTGCAGCTGCCCGTGGAGAGCGCCAAGGCGGTGCGCGCCCTGCTCGACGGTGGTCGGCTGCGGATCGCGGATCTGCCGGGTCTCGACGCCGAGAACGCGCTGACCCTTGGTCGCCGCCTGGTGCTGGAGGCCGTCGCCGTCGTGGTCGACGGCAACCTCCCCACGTGACCCCGCCCTCGGGGGCGCCCACCCCGCGCTGCGCGGTCGCGTCGCTGCGCCGCGGTGACCAAATGGCAGGGACGGCGGCTCCGGCTGCTGGCTTCCTGCTCATCGAGCAGCCGGGTGGGTGGGGGCGACAGGCACTCACCAGCTCCCGGCTCGACCCGGTGGTAGGCGCCGCCGTCTCGGCCCGAGCCATCGCCCGCGGGCTCCGGGTCCTACTGATCCGCCGACCCGGCCGCTCCGACGAGCCGCCGCGCCGCCGCTGGGCTGTGGTCTTCTCACAGGCCGGCCGAGAGCTGGCATGGTGGGGGAACTTCGGCTCGGACGAGGAGCTGCTCGGTCTGCCGCTGGACGGGTCGGCCGGAGTCGCGACAGACGACCCGCTCTTCCTGGTCTGCACCCACGGCAGACACGACACGTGCTGCGCGGTGGAGGGGCGACCGGTGGCCGCGGCGCTCCAGCTGCTGCGACCCGACGCGGTGTGGGAGTGCTCCCACGTCGGTGGTGACCGGTTCGCCGCCAACGTCCTGGTACTTCCGCACGGCATCTACTACGGCCGGGTCACCTCAGCCGACGCACAGTCGCTCGTGAGCGCCCACGATCGCGGTGAGGTCCTGGCACCGTTGATGCGTGGGCGCTGCACGAGCCTCCCCGCCGCACAGGCCGCGACCGCCCATGCGCGCGCGGCCTACGGCGACAGCCGCATCGACGCCTTGACCACGGCCGGCACGATCCACCTCGGGGGCGGGAGCTGGCAGGTCCGGCTGCGCCGCAGTCCGCGCAACCTGCTCGTGACGGTGCAGGCGTCAGCCGGCCCGCAGCCGGGGCTGCTGACGTGTCACGCCGGCAACGTGGCGCACCCGCCGGTGTTCGACCTGGTCGACCTGGTCGAGGTCGACTGATCCCGAGCCGAGCGACGCCCGCGAGCGACCGACATCCGGGAGCGACCTTGCGCTGGCGACACGCCGGCGGGTCGCACGACAAGGTCGCTCGCGGGGTCCATCGTCCGGCGTCAGGCCTCCGGGAGCTGGATGCGGGTTGGGGCGTCCTGGCCGTGGGCCCCCGCGTCGTAGGAGACCTGGCAGAACCCGTGGTTGCAGTAGCCGCCGGGATTCTTGGCGAGGTAGCCCTGGTGGTAGTCCTCCCCGTAGTAGAACTCGCCGGCCTCGGAGGCCGGGCGGATCTCGGTCGAGATCTCGCCGTAGCCGGCCTCCTTGAGCGCCTGCTGGTAGCGCGCCCGGGAGGACTCCACCGCCGCCAGCTGCGCGTCGGTCGTGGGATAGATCGCCGACCGGTACTGCGTGCCGATGTCGTTCCCCTGCCGGTTGGGCGTCGTCGGGTCGTGGTTCTCCCAGAACGCCTTGAGCAGCAACTCGATATCGACCTTCGACGGGTCGTAGACGATCTGAACGGCCTCGGCGTGTCCCGTTCGCGCGGTGCACGTCTCCTCGTACGTCGGGTTTCGGGTGTAGCCACCCTGGTAGCCGACGGCGGTCGAGTAGACGTCGGGGATCTCCCAGAAGATGCGTTCGGCACCCCAGAAGCAGCCCATGGCGACGTACAGCACCTCGTGGCCGGCGGGCCACGGGCCCTTCAACGCGGTGCCCAGCACGACGTGCCGGTCCGCGACCGGGATCTGCTGGTCACGGCCGGGAAGCGCCTCGTCGGGTGACACCATCGTGGTCTTCTTGCTGCCGAAGAGCATGTGGACCTCCGTCCGTGCCAACTCCGTTTTCGCCTGCGGTGTTCCGCCTCAGCGCCGAAGCAACGGCCGGGTGAGGCACGTGGGGCCGCCATCGCCCTTGTTGAGCTCGGTGGCCGGGTAGGCGTGCACTTCCATCCCTGCGCGCTCGAGGATGCTCCTCGTACGCGGTGCGCTGTCGGCCATGACCACCACCCCCGGCCGGACCGCAAGCACGTTGCAGCCCTGCGCGTCGAACTCGGCAGGGTCGCAGGTCACCGTCCGGTAGCCGCGCTCAGCCAGCAGCTCGAGCAGCGGCACCGGTGCGAGCGGCTCGAAGACGACCGCGAGGTCCGCCGTCACGGGAGAGACGACCGACATCAGGTGGAGGACGTACGCAGCGCCGAGGTGGTGGGGCAGGTCGGCGCGCTCGACCACGACACCCTGGGGTCCGAGGATCTCGGCCAGCTGTGCGTGCGCGGGCGCGTTGGTGCGGTAGCCACGTCCGACGGCCAGGGTCGTCTCGTCCAGCCAGCACATGTCCCCGCCGTCGGCTCTCGCGTCGCCGACCAGCCGACCGACGACCGGTACGCCCGCCTTCTCGACCTCGGCGGCCAGGAAGCTGGGCTCATGGCGGCGAACGGGTTTGGCCATCTGCAGCTCGACCGCCCCCGCGCCGGTGACGAACACGGGGTCGTACGGGTAGCAGGCGTCGACCAGGCCATCCGGTGCCGCGGCGACCGTCACGTCGACGCCGAGCCGGTCCAGCAGCGCCACGAAGCCGTCGTGCTCGCGCAGCAATGCAGCACCCTGGGGCTGTCGCCAGCCTGCTGCGGCGAAGTCGCCGGTTGCGCTTGGCCGGACGACGAGCACCCGCCGCAGGTCGGCGGTCATAGAGCGGACTCCGAAGTCGGGCGCCATGACCTGATCGTGCCAGCCCTTACCCTCGGCTCATGCGGTTCGAGACGCTGGCCATCCACGCCGGCCAGGAGCCCGACGCCGCCACCGGCGCCGTGGTTCCGCCCATCTACCAGGTCTCCACCTACAAGCAGGACGGCGTCGGGGGGCTACGCGGCGGATACGAGTACTCCCGCAGCGCCAATCCCACCAGGACCGCGCTGGAGGAGTGCCTCGCCGCCGTCGAGGGCGGCCGGCGGGGTCTCGCCTTCGCGAGCGGGCTCGCGGCCGAGGACACCCTGCTGCGGGCGTTGTGCCGACCCGGCGACCACGTCGTCATCCCAGGTGACGCCTACGGCGGCACCTACCGACTTTTCGCCCAGGTGCTCGCGCGTTGGGGCCTGGACTTCACGCCGTCCACCGGCGACGGCGTCGACGCCTTCCGGGACGCGATCTCCCCCGGCCGGACGAAGGTCGTGTGGGTGGAGACGCCCACCAACCCCCTGCTCGGGATCACCGACATCGCCGCCGTCGCTGACCTGGCCCACGACGCCGGGGCCGTCCTCGTCGTGGACAACACGTTCGCCTCGCCGTACCTGCAACAGCCTCTCGCCCTTGGCGCGGACATCGTGGTGCATTCGACGACGAAGTACCTGGGCGGTCACTCCGACGTCGTGGGCGGTGCGCTGGTGCTGGCCGACGAGGAGCTCGCTGACCGGGTGGCCTACCACCAGAACGCCATGGGCGCGGTCGCCGGGCCGTTCGACGCGTGGCTGGTGCTGCGTGGGATCAAGACCTTGGGCGTGCGGATGGATCGGCACTGCGCCAACGCGGAACGGGTCGTCGACCTGCTCGTGGGTCACCCTGGCGTGTCCGAGGTGCTCTACCCAGGGCTCGCGGAGCACCCCGGGCACGAGGTCGCTGCCAAGCAGATGAAGGCGTTCGGCGGGATGATGTCTTTCCGCGTCGTCGGCGGCGAGGACGCGGCGGTAGAGATCTGCAACCGGACGAAGGTGTTCACCCTCGCGGAGTCTTTGGGTGGCGTGGAGTCCCTGATCGAGCACCCGGGCCGGATGACCCACGCCTCAGCCGCGGGCTCACCGCTGGAGGTACCCGGTGACCTGGTGCGGCTCTCGGTCGGCATCGAGGCCCTCGAGGACCTGATCGATGACCTCACCCAGGCGCTCGGCTGATCCGGAGCAGATGACCCGGCCTGGTCAGACGAGAGCCACCTGAGTCGCCTGGTCGGTGTCACGCTCCAGCCAACCCAGCGCCGGGGCAGCCCGTAGGCCGCGCAGGATGCCGGCAGCCTCCGCCACGAGGGGGGTCGCCTCGTCGGCGCGACCCTGACGCAGCAGCCAGGCGCCGTGGTCGCTGAGCACCCGGGCCAGGAAGTAGGAGTAGCCGAGCCGCCGCAACTCCTCGGTCGCGGACGTGAAACCCATAGCCACGCCTTCGGTCTCACCGGAGACCTCGGCGAGCCGCGCGCGGTAGTGGGCCACCTCCGCTCGCAGGTACGGCGGCAGCTGCCCGGGCGGGCGGTCAGCGACGACGGCAAACAGATCGGTCGCCTCGCGCAGTCGCCCAGACCGCAACGCTGCTTCCATCACCGCCGGCCAGATCACCCTGGTCGCCTCATGGCGGATGCCGAGCCGGACCGCGTCGTCGAGCGCAGTTGTGCCGATTCTCAGGCTGTGCTCGAGGTCACCGACGCTCAGCGCCATGACCGCGGTAACGGTCTGATAACCCGTTCGGGCCTGAATGTCCACCGAGGAGTCCCAGTCCCGGATCCGCTGGGCGGCATCGTCGGCCGCCTGAGACTGTCCACGTAGGGCCGAGAGGAGCGCAACCCTGACCCAGAGGCTTTCGGCGCCGGCCCGGTCGGGGTCCGCCTCGCCGCCGAGGTAGTGCTGGATGACCTGGTCCGCGCCACCCCAGTCGCCGGCGAAGATCTGGGAGAGGACGAGATTGCCAGCAAGGAACATCTCGCTCTGCCGGTCGCCTCGGCGCTGGGCGACCAGCATCCCCTCGCGGGAGTGCTCGACGGCTCCCGGCAGGTCGCTGATCATGCACTGGTCGCCGGCGCACACCCGCCCTCTCATCTCCTCCAGGGGATAGTTGTGCTTCTGGGCCAGAGCGATGGCCCACTCGTAATACATGAGGGCCTCGTCGTTGCGGTCGCGCGCGACCAGGCTGATGCCCTTCAGGATGCTCGCGCCGGCCTTTTCCTTCGGCAGGTCCAGCGCCTGGGCGAGGTCCAGGGCCCGCTCGACCTCTGCGACACCACCGTCCAGGTCACCGGTGAAGACCAGGGCTCCTGCGAGGAAGGTGTGGGCCTGCACTGCCAGGGCGTCGTCGTCTGCACCGCCTACGATGATCTTCACCGACGCTCGTACCTCCGCAACGTCGGCGTCGCTGGAGATGCCGCGGGACCCTTTCGCTCGCAGGGCTTGCAGCCGGCACCAGGCGGCTTCGCGAACCCGCCCGACGGCGTCGAACGCCGTCGCAGCCGTGCCATGCAACTGCATCGCTAGCTCCGGCTGACCAGCCTGCTCGGCAGCGTCACCTGCCTTCTGGAGATGCTCCGCGCGCAACATCGCGTCCTCGGCCAGCTCGGCAGCCAGCCGGTACGCACGTGTTGCTGTCTCCGGAGCACCGATCGTGAGAGCTCGCGCGCCGGCCCGGTCGTACGCCGTGAGCGCTTCCCGGCGTACGTCGTCGGCGTCCGCAGCCTCCGGCGCAGCAAGCCAGGCGTCGCGGTAGTGCTCGGCAATGACCTCAGCCACCTCGGCACCATCCTCGGGGAAGGTGTCGCGCAAGTGGCGGGCCACCTCAAGATGTCTCGCCCGCCGGTCGTGGCGCGACAGCGTGTCGTAGGCGACGGTCCGCAGCAGCGCCTGGGTGAACGCGTACTGACCCCGCTCAGGAGACATCCGTTCGGACCGGACCGTCAGAATCTCGCGGCGTACCAGAGAGGCGAGCACCCCATCGATCCCGTCGGCAGGCATGTTGGCCACCGCGTTGACCGCGCCTCGGGGGAAGCTGCTGCCCAGGACGGCAAGCCTCGCTACGAGCGATCGCTCGGCGGCCGGCAGCCCGTCGATGCGGGCGGTGATCAAGGACGTCAAGGACGCCGGCACGGCCAGGTCCGTGACCTCGCCGACCAGCCGGTAGGCCCCGTCGACCGGGTGGATGACGTCTTGGTCGACGAGGGACCGCACCAGCTCCACGGCATAGAGCGGGATGCCATCCGCAGCCGCGATGATCCGTTGGCGCACGGCGACCGGCAGGCCGGGGACGAGCTCGTCCAGCAATGTCGTCATGGTGGGCGCGGTCAGGGGGTCCAGCGCGAGGGAGGTGGCGCTGCGGCGGCCCTGGCCCCATCCCTGCCGCCGGTCCAGCAGCTCCGGGCGCCCGAGCGTCAGCAGGAACAGCGGTGAGCCGGCCGCCCACTCGAGCAGGTGCTCGAGGAAGTCCAGCAGCCCGGGGTCGGCCCACTGGAGGTCATCGACCACCAGGACCACTGGATTGTGCTCGGCCAGCCGCTCGAACCACAGGCGCCACCCCGCGAAGAGCTCCTCGCGGCCGAGGCCGGGGTCCTCGGTGCCCAGCAGGGCGCCCAGGCGGGGTGCGAGGAACTGCTGGTCCGCCTCGTCGGGTACCCAGCGCCCTAGGCCCTCGTCCAGCTTGCGGGCGACCGTCTCGCCGTCGTCCTCCTCGGCGAGCCCGAGACGGTGCCGCACCATCTGCGCCAGTGCCCAGTAGGCGATGCCCTCGCCGTACGAGGGGCAGCGGCCGTCGTGCCAGAGCACGGTCTCGACGAGCCCGTCGATGTACTTCTCGAACTCCCATCGGAGCCGCGTCTTGCCGACACCAGGAACGCCGGTCACCGACACCAGCGCCGCCCGACCGCTTTCCGCGCTGGAGTGGAAGGTCTCCTTGAGGGTTCGCAGCTCTCGGTCGCGCCCGAGGAAGCTCGCCTCGAGACCGTCGACCCGATCGCTGCCGCCGAGTCCGGCGACGACCCGCAGGGCGCGGTGCAGCTCGACCGGATCGGCCTTGCCCTTCAGCGCGTGCCGGCCGGCGTCGACGTAGGCGATGGCGGCGTTGCTCTGCTGACGCGTCGCGGCATCGACGTAGACCGACCCAGGCTCCGCAACCCCCTGCACTCGGGAGGCCGTGTTGACCGCGTCCCCGGCGACCAGGCCCTGCCCCTGCGCGGCGACGGTGACCGCGACCGTGTCGGTGACGACACCGGCTCGAGCGGTGAGCTCCGTGCTGGTCTCCGCGCCCAGCTGCTGGACGGCCTCGACCAAGTCCAGCGCTGCCCGGACCGCCCGCTCGCTGTCGTCGTCGTGTGCGGTGGGTGCGCCCCAGACAGCCATGACGGCGTCCCCGATGAACTTCTCCAACGTGCCGCCGTAGCGGCCGATGATCGTGCGCGCGAGGTCGAAGTAGCTGGAGAGCAGCTCGCGCACGCCTTCCATGTCCCGGCTCTCGGACATCCCGGTGAACCCGACGAGGTCGACGAAGAGCACCGCACACGTGCGGCGTTCCGCGATCGGTGCGTTGCCTCTCTCGGTGGTGGCCGTCTGTGTGGGGAGTCCTGGGGCCCCCAACTGGCCATCAGTCAGGGTGCCGGTGTCCGCGTCACCGCCCAGATGGTTGCCGCACTCGCCGCAGAAGCGGGCACCGGGGGCTGCCACGACGCCGCACTGTCCGCACACGAGTGGGCGAGATCCCAGCCGGGTGCCACAGGTCGTGCAGAACTTCAGGCCGTCGATGTTGGCGACACCGCAGGACGGACACTCCATGGGGCACACCTTCCGTCAGCGGCAGGCTAGCCCGGACGCACGCGTGGGTCAGGCCGTTTGTCTCGACCAGCTCGCCTGTCAGCCAGGCGGTGTCTGCGGCTGCGGTTCGACTGTCGTCGGACGGTGGCGGGTCTCGGTGGACATCAGGGACATGACAAAGCCGGCCGCGAGCACGCCGGCGGTCACGCCGAACGCCGCACCGAAGGAGTAGTCGTCGGCGAGCCAGCCCGCCACGAGCGGGCCGACGACGGCCCCGAGGTCCGCGGACATCTGGAACGCCGCGACCACCGTGCCGCCGCGACCGGCGACCACGTCACCCACCGCCGCGCTCGGCGCCACCGACATCAGCGCAGCACCGACACCGAAGACCGCCATGGCGACGACGTAGACGGCCAGCGAGTCGCTGAGCGCCAGCGACCCCATCGCCACCGTCGACAGCGCCGCCCCCGCCACCATGCCAGGACGGCGACCGACCCGGTCGGTGATGCCGCCGACCACCATGAGCGCCGCACCCTGCGTCGCGGCGGAGACGAAGAACCCGATACCGACCCAGGTGCCCGACGCGCCGATGCCCTCGACGACGAAGAGCGGGATCAGCGAGCTGCGCACGCCGAAGAGTGCCCACCCGTTGCCGAGGTTGCTGGCCAGCGCGGCACGGAAGCCGGAGACCCGCAACGCCTGCGGCAGCGTGGTGGACGGTATCGGCCCCCCAGCCTCCTCGCGGTCGTGCAGCGGCGTGCGGCTGAGGAAGAGCATGCCGATGCCCCCGGCCACGGCCAGCGTCACCGCGTACACGAAGAACGGGGCGCGCAGCGAGATGTCGGTGAGCGGGCCGCCGATGGCGGGGCCGGCGATCGCCCCGAGCAGGAAACCCGACTGCCACATCCCGGTCGCGCGGCCTCGCTGGTCCGCATCGACGACGCGGAGCAGCAAGGAGATGGCGGACACGGTGAACATGGCGGAGCCGATGCCTCCGACGCCGCGCAGCAGGAGCAGCTGCGTAAATGACTGCGCGAGCCCCGCGAGCAGGCTGCTCACGGCGACGATGCCGATCCCGGTCGCGAGGACCAGGCGCTCCCCGATCCGGTTGACCAGCCGGCCACTGCCTAACGCTGATACCAGGCGCATGAACGCGAAGGCGGAGATGACCGCACCGGCGGCCGTGCGGCCGACGCCGAAGTCCCGGGCGAACACCGGGATGGCTGGCGCCACGACCCCGAACCCGACCGCCACCGCGAAAGCGACGGCGGTGAGGACCACCACCTCCCGGGGCAGCCCGGTGAAGGGACGGGTCAGCACGGCAGGACGGTAGCCGCCGACCCGGCCGGGAACGGCGACGCCCCGCCCGGCAGGTGCCGGGCGGGGCGCCGATCGTCTGTCTCTGCAAACGACTGAGCTTGTGCTCAGTCGTCCCAGGGACCGTAGTCGTCCTCGACCATGAGGTCTCCTTTCCGCGAGACCGCCTGCCACGCATCAGGGATGCGGAGACGGCCAGAGTCTTGATCCTGCTGCGGCGCAGTCCTGCGCCGGAACCTGGACCGGGCACATCACTTGCGCGAGCGCTCCGGGCAGCCACTTGGTGGGCTGCTGTCCACGAGTGTACTCGACAGGTCCGACAGCGACCTGTAGGCCGCGTCCGTCAGCCGGCGCGCCGGGTCGAGCCGCGGGATGCGCGACGCCCACCCCGGCGGGCCAGGTAGTCGCTCACGACGTACTGGCCGAGCCGACGCGGGTCGGGCTGCAACACCCGGCCGCCGTTG
>JACCUZ010000225.1 GCA_013698395.1 Sporichthyaceae bacterium | reverse complement strand
CCCTTGAACGGGACGAGCCTCCCCACCATCACCAGCGCGGGTCGATCATCCAGGGGGACCCCACGCGCGCTCAGCTCGGCGCGCGCCTCATCCCGCGGTGCGGGCAGCTGATCCGGAAGCGGCGGCGGGATTATCACGGCATCGGCGCGCTTGACCGGAGCGGCCAGCTCTTCGACGGCACCGATGACCCGGGTCGAGAGGCGCCCAACGGGCACGGCAAGCACGCGGTCATAGCCGTGGTCGTGCTTGGCCCAGACAGTCGGAACGCCCGCGACGCGTCCGGCGGGGGCGGCGATCATCTGAGCCTTGAGGACATTGCCGAGGACGACGTCTGGTGGGTCGCGGTGCAGGCCACGTGCCAACCAGCCGGTGGGGCGCAGCAGTTCAAGCGGATTGTTGCCGACCGGGTGCACCACCACCGGTATCCCGCGCGCCTCGAGCTCGGCGCGCATCGGTCCGTCCTTTAGCAGGACACAGCTCAGGGCAAGCTCGTCCGTCGCGTCGATCAGCCGCAGGAGCCAGCTCTCCGAGCCGCCTCGCTCCGCGTAGGGCTGCACGACCAGCGTCCGCAGTCGTCGGCTCACTTGCGCCGTCGCTCGAGCTCGTCGTAGAGAGCGGCGATGCCGTCGAACTGTACCCGGCGATCATGATGCGCCTCGACCCAGGCGCGACCGGTGCGACCTTCGGCGTCGCCCAAGTCGACATCCCCCAGGCGTCGCACGACCGCAGCCAGAAGCTCAGCGGGCTGCTCTGGAGCGACTACGGCCCCCGCTCCGTCGACGACGACCTCGCGCATCCCCGGAACGTCGGTCACCACGACGCTGCGCGCGGCCGCCATCGCCTCGAGGACCGACAGCGACATGCCCTCCCACCGTGACGGCTGAACGACCAGCGAGGCGGCCGCCAGCCACGACCGCGGATCGTCGATCTGACCCACCAGCTCGACGCCCTCGACCTCCCGAGCAGCGAGGTCGCGCCGGTCCGGCCCGTCGCCGATCAGGGCCAGACGGGCGCCCGGGACCGCCGCGCGCACATCCGGCCAGACGTCAAGCAGCGCCGCCTGGTTCTTCTGACGGTGAAGGCGCCCGAGGCAGACGGCCAGCGGCTCATCCCCGAGTCCCAGCCGCAAACGGGCGGCCCCTCGGTCGCCCGGCGCAGGCCGCGTGAACGACGCAAGGTCGACCCCATTGGGCAGGACCCGAAACTCGGCTCGCACGCCCTCCACGCCGCCCAGCCGGCGTTCATCCTCGCTCACGCACAGGACCACGTCGGCCAGGCGGGAGCCAACTCGCTCCCATAACAGCGCAGCATCCCGGACCCGTCCCGTCTTCGCGAAGAACGACCACGAGTGCGGCTGCATAATCGTGGGGCGCCGCCCCCGCACCAACAGCCGGCCGACCAGCCCGGCCTTGCTCGAATGCAGATGGATGACCTCGGGACCGAACGCATCGATGATTCGCGTGAGCCGGACGAGCTCCCGCGGAAGGCTCGGGCCCGGCTCGGGCCTGGCGTCCCACGGAAAGACGCGCACCCCTCCTGCGAGCAGGTCGTCCAGCAACGGTCCGCCACCGGGCACGGCGACCGCGACGGTGGCCCCACGATGCACCTGGTCGAGGGCCAGGTCGCGGATGAAGACCCCCACCCCGCCCACCGTCGACTCGCAGACGTGCAGTACCCGCTGGGTCAGGAGCACGGGCCCAAGAGACCGCTAGCTGGAGTCGTTCGTTCCAGAGGGGCGCGAGACGGCCAGGTTGGCCAGCTCCCGTTCATTTTGTTGCTTGCGCTGCGACCGCCTTCCCCTGGACCGCCTTCCCCTGGTCCTGCCTTTCCCCTTGCCTTCTGACAGGTAGTAGTCGTAGCTCTTGGTCTCGAGCGTGGAATCGCGATTGAGGACGAGTCCCAGCACCTGCGCCTCGACCGCAGCCAGCTGCCGCAGCCCTTCGTGCACCGAGCGGTCCGTCGAGCTGTCGAGGTCGATGACCATGAGCGTCCCGTCGAGCCAGCTGCCCATCACCGAGGCA
>JACCUZ010000218.1 GCA_013698395.1 Sporichthyaceae bacterium | reverse complement strand
GCTGTGGGAGGAGGCGGACCGATGGTTCGTCGTATTGCGAGCCGGCTAGCAGGTCTGGCCCTGGGCCGCGGCGATCCGCCACCTGGGCCCTTTCGCCCGACCTTCTGGCGCAGTCCCATTCGCGGGCCGTGGCTGTCGTCGGTGCTGGGAAGCATCCTGCTCCTCGGCATTCCGGTCGTCTTCGTCACGGGCCTGCTGTCCTACGCGGCATACAACCCGGGGTTGGGCGGTGGCAACGACAGGACGCCGGAGAAGGGCATTCTCGGGTTCTACCTGTTCACCTGGCCGACGCATCCGGTCTGGCTCTACGGGCTGGTCATCGGCACCCATGTGCTCGTCGGGCTCGCTCTGTTCCCGGTAGTGCTCGCCAAACTCTGGTCGGTCATCCCCAAGCTCTTCACCTGGCCCACCCTCAGGTCGCCGGCGCATGCGCTGGAACGGCTGAGCCTGGTGCTGCTCGTCGGCGGCGCCGTGTTCGAACTGGTGACCGGCCTGTTGAACATCCAGCTGTTCTCGCCGTGGTCCTTCAGCTTCTACACCGCACACCTGTACGGCGCATGGGTGTTCATGGGTGCCTTCGTCACCCACGTCGCCCTCAAGCTGCCGACTATGGTGCGCTCACTGCACGCCCGGCGACTTCGCGACGAGCTGCGCACCGGGCTCGCGGACACCCGACCCGAGGAACTCGGAGACTCGGGGCTGGTGGCGGTCTCCCCTGCCGCGCCAACCATCTCCCGGCGAGGGGTCCTCGGCATCGTCGGTGGGAGCTCGCTCCTGCTGGTCGGCCTGGCTGGTGGGCAGACCCTCGGCGACGGGTTCAGAAGAACGGCGCTGCTCGCACCCCGAGGCGGCACGTTCCCAGGCGACTTCCCAGTCAACAAGACGGCCGCCGGCACGGGGATCCGGCGTGCGGACACCGAAAGAGCCTGGCGGTTGGCGATCGAGGGGAACGGCCGCAGCGTCTCGCTCTCCCGCGACGACCTGCTCGCGATGGAGCAGCGGACGGAGCGGCTGCCGATCGCCTGCGTCGAGGGGTGGACGACGACCCAGACGTGGACCGGGGTGCGGCTCGCCGACCTTGTGGCGCTGGTCGGCTCGCCGAGTGCGGCCGGGGTCCTCGTCTCGTCACTGCAGCAGGGTGGGGCGTTCGGCGCCGCCAGGCTGGCTGCGAACCAGGTTCGCGACCCCCGGTCGCTGCTGGCACTGAAGGTCAACGGTTCCGACCTCTCCCTCGACCACGGCTTCCCGGCGCGTGTCATCGTGCCCGCCGCACCCGGCGTGCACTGCACGAAGTGGGTCCGCAGCCTTCGACTGCTCGCCGACAGGGCTTGATGATGCGTCGGATCACGGACTGGTACGGCGCATCGCCGTTGCACCTGGTCGCTCTGCTCGCAGGTGGCGCCGTGTCGGCGTACGCGGTGACGCGCGTGCCCTCTCTCGACCTGCTCGTCGTGATCGGCCTGTGGTTCGCCGGCATGCTCGTCGTGCACGACATGGTGCTGTTCCCCATCTATGCCGCCGTCGACAACGTTGTGGCATGGCTGCGCGCGAACCTCGGTGGAGACGGCCTGGTGCCGACGGTCAATTACATCCGCGTGCCGGCGGTACTGTCCGCGCTGCTGCTGCTCGCCTGGTTCCCACTGGTGTTCCGAATCTCACCGACCTTCGAGCGGGCCGCCGCCCGCAGCGACGACCCGTTCCTCTGGCACTGGTTGCTCACGACAGCCGTGCTGTTCATCGTCTCGGCGGTGCTCTACGCGGTCAGAGTGAGCGCTGCTCGCAGGAAACCTTCTGCATCGCGCAGCACTCCGTAATGCGGACGTAAGCCAAAAAGCTGGCGCCGGCGCTAGGAAGAGCGGGTCACCCTTTCCCTGGGTCCCGCGTCGGCGCAAACCGACAACATCAGCCGGGTCCCCCCCTACAGGAGGACTTACATGTCCATGCTCACCAGACCCGCGGTGCGAGCCGCATTGGCCGCGGCCGCGGCCATCCCACTCGTCGCAGCCGGGCTTGCCACTCAGGCCAGCGGCGCCCAGCGCACGCCGGCGGCGACGGCAAACCCGAGCTCCGGCCCGACCACCGGGCTGCTCCCACGGGGCAAGTTCACCATCGAGAGTACGATCAAGATCGACCTGGACAACCAGCTGCTCCGGCTTCCCCTGCACCGCGGGGAGTTCCAGGGCGAGACGTACTGGTACATCCTCACCGACGCCTCCGAACAGGGTCCCGCCGAGGCTCTGGGCCTGAACTTCGCGCCCAAGCTCGCCAATGCCGCCATCGGCTGTCCTGCCTGTGTGCAGGACGTGACGCTGACTGCGGCCGCCGACAACGTGTTCGGTGAGGGAACCCTGCACTTCGAGGGGGTTCCGGACTTCTCACCGACCCGCTCGCTCGTGCCTGGCCCCACCGGCTTCCCGCCGGCGAGCGCGGCGCCGGGGGCGGTCGGAGACGCCAACTACAGTCCCTTCGTCCGGGTCGCGGGTTCAACCACCGTCTACAACGCGCCGATCGTGGCCGTGGGCGACGGCCCCTTCGACGTACGCCATCACACCGACACCGCTGAGCGGGTCCTTGCCGTCCACCCAGCCGCCGCAGCCACTGGTCCCGGGCAGTTCCACGGCGCCTCGGTCGACCTGCTGTTCATCCGAGGCTTCGACTCCGGTCAGCCGATCATCTACCTGTCGACCGAGTCCGATGACCCGGCCACCGCCGTCCTCGAGCGAGCCACCTTCGCCCCAGTGCTCAGCGGTACCCCGTTCGTGGGTGGAGACGACTTCCTGGGCAGCGTCCGGGAACGCATCTTCCCGTTCGTCAATGGGCAGACCGGCGCGAAGAACAAGCAGGCCCAAGGCTTGGCTCACCTCATCCTCGACGGTCACGCAGCGGAGGAGGCGCGCCTGACCAACCGGGCACTCATCAACGCCCTGCGCAGAGGTGGCGACTCCCTGAACATCCAGGGGGACTTCCCGACCCTGGAGCAGAACAGACGCCGGGCGGCCTACAGCCCCTTGTGGGAGGCCCAGTTCGGCGAGTGGACTGCCAAGGCCGTAAGGCTGGGGCTGAACAAGCGGCAGACTGACGAGTTCCAGATCCTCAACCTCGCCAGGACCCGCCCCGACCTGCTGACCGCGCCAGGCGGCAAGCCCTACGGCAGCATGAAGGTCCTCATCAACTGCCCCGTCATCGCCTTCCTCGACAAGGAGCCCCGCAGAGACCTCGTCAAGCCTCGGCCAGGCTCGCAGGTCGACTTTCCCGGCGCCTACCTGAGATGAGATAGCGACGCCGCCCGGGCCAGCATGGCTCGGGC
>JACCUZ010000214.1 GCA_013698395.1 Sporichthyaceae bacterium | reverse complement strand
CCCCTGACCTACCGCGACGAGCGGGCGGGTGAGGCGCTGCGCGAGGCGGTCCGCCGCAGCCTGGCCAAGACCCGGAAACAGTGCCGGAAGGTCGATCCAGCCGTCGACGAGGTGCCGGCCGGTCTGCCCGAGCTCGTCGACCGACTTCGCGCTGCTGCTGCGGCAGCCGGGTCGGTTGGCAGCAGCAAGGCCGTCGAGGTCGGCACGGCCGCCGACGATCTGGCCAGCCTGATCGGCGCCTACCGTCGGACGCTGCTCTTGCGTGAGGCCCTACGTTTGCTGGCGGTGCAGGCGCACGCCGCCAACGGAAACGGCTTCACCTTCGGCCGGCTGCACGCCCAGCAGGAGCGCGCCGGTCGGGTCGCGCTACGCGATCTACGCAAGGCCGGAAAGGCGCTTCGCCAGACACCGGTCGGCTGGCTGGACTAACGGTCGGCGCTTGGAAGGGTCCGCAACACGTCGACGACCTCCGCCGCCGTAGGCATGGCTGCGATCTCGACCCGGATCTGCTCCGCCCGAGACCGGTACGCAGGGTTGTCGAGCACCTCCGCCAGGCACTGCTCGAGCCCATCTGTGCCGTCCGATGTCAGTCCCGAGCCGCTGGCCAGGACCTGCGCGGCGTTCAGGAACTGGTCGGCGCCCTGGGGCAGCACCACCAGCGGCCTGCCGTGCGCCAGGGCAGCCAGGACCGTGCCGGACCCGCCGTGGCAGACGACCACAGCGGTGCGTGGCAACAGCTCAGCGAGAGGCGCGTACTCGATGACACGTACGTTCTGCGGCTGGGGACCGAGTGCCTCTGCCGCCACGCCGGGACCACTGGTGACCAGCACGGCGACAGGCAGTCGGGCGACGGTGCGTGACACCTCCCCCACCAGCCTCGCGTCGCGGTGGAACACCGTCCCGAACGTCACCAGGACGAGCGGCTGACCGCTCCCTCCCATCGGCAACCCCTGGGCCGGCACATCTCCCGGACGCATAGGCATCCGGGTCGGCGGCCCGGGTTGGTCAAGCTGCAGGCTCGGCGGACACACGTCGACGTAGGCGTGGTCGAACATGCCCGCGCGGGTCGGCACGGACAGCCCGTGCTCCTGCCACAGGGCGTGCATGGCCTGGCTGGCCAGCTTCTGGATCTCGACGGGACGCATCACCCCATAGCTGTGCTGGACCCAAGGCAGACCTCGAAGCCTCCCGGCAAGCGGTGTCGCGAACTCGCCCGACTCGTGGACGAGCAGGTCCGGCTTCAGCCGGTCGATGGTTGCAAGCAGGTCCGAAAGCATGAGCGGGGCGTGGAACCGGGGAAAGAGCTCACCCCAGGCGAAGGCCATCCCCTCGTACGGGGACAGATGTGGTGGCCGGTGCAGGCGGACAAACTCGCGCTGCTGCTGAGCCGAGGGACCAGCCGCCGCTGCCGGATAGCCCTGGTCCTGGAGATAGCTGCACAGGTCGGGCCCGGTCGCGACGGTGACCTGGTCGCCCCTTGCTCGGAAGGCATTCGCCAGGTACAGCATCGGAAGCAGGTGGCCTTGGTTCGGCAGCCCCGCGAAGAGGACCCTCACGGCCGCTTGGCGATCTCTCGCGCTGCACGCACGAGACGTCGCAGCAACGGTGCGTCGTCGCCTCGCCGCCAAGCAAGCGTCGTCGGGACGGAGCTGTCGACATCCTTGAACGGCCGCCACACCACGCCGATATGACCGCGGGTGACCTCGTGCCTGAGCTTCAGTGAGATACCGAGCCCGGCGGCCACCATGCTGAGCGAGGTCTGCACGTTGGGCGTCTCCCGCACCCGACCGGGTCGATATCCAGCCACGACGAGTGGATCGATGACCGAGTCGTGAACCACAGGATCGTTCCGCCTCGCCAACCAGATGATCGGTTCACCGTTGACATCCGTGACCCGGACGGACCGCTTACGAGCCAGTAGGTGCGACGATGGCAGCGCGACTCCCAGCTCGTCCCGGACGAGCACGATGTGGCTGATTCCCGGCTGGTCGGGTGCCGCGTGCACCAGCGCCGCATCCAGCTCATGTCTCTGCAGCCCGGTGAAAGCCTGCGTGCTCGACATCGACCTGGGGTGCACCTCGCTGTCGACGGCCGCCGCGACTGAGAGCAGCTGCTGCAGGATCACCGGGTCGACGCCTGGCGACACCCCGAGAGCGAGGCGCCCGACCTCGCCGGTGCGGACACGCGCCATCGTGGCCATTGCTGAGTCAAAGCGCTCCACCGCCGCACCGCCCTCGAGAACCAGCCGCTCGCCCGCGTCCGTCAGGGCCACATGACGGTTCGTCCGATCCACGAGACGAAGCCCGAGCTCGCGCTCCATCGACTTCAGCTGCTGACTCAGGGCGGGCTGCGCGATGTGCAGCCGTGCCGCGGCGCGGCCGAAGTGCAGCTCCTCTGCCAGGACGAGGAAGCTGCGCAGCTGCCTGATGTCCACGGACGAATGATAAGGAGAAGTGATCGTCCGAGTCGATATCGGACTTGGACACCGCGCGCACCCTAGGCCAACAATTCAGCTGACGGTCTAGAGGCGAAGGAGCGCGACATGAACAGCATCAGCACAGCAGAGCGTGTGCACGTTGGTGACCTCGAGATGTACGCCGAGGTCCGCGGATCCGGTCCAGCGCTGTTGCTGGTGCCAGGTGCCGGCGGCGATGGCGACCAGTACGGCGAGGTAGCCGATCTGCTGGCCACGGACCGGACGGTCATCACCTACGACCGGCGGAGCAACTCCCGCACCTCACGACCGGACGCCTGGGCCGCGACGACGATCGACCAGCAGGCCGACGATGCAGTGGGCCTTCTCGTCGAGCTCGGCCTCGCCCCGGCTGCGGTCTTCGGCAACAGTACGGGCGCACTGATCGCCCTCTCCGCGGCGCTCCGCCACCCGACATGGGTGCACCGCGCTCTCGTCCACGAACCAACCCTGATGAGCGTCCTGGCCGACCCGGAGGGCGCACTGGCGTCGGTGCAGCCGGTGATCGCCGGGGGGATGGAGCAGGGAGGGTTGCCCGGTGGTGCAGAAGCCTTCCTGCGGTTCGCTGCAGGAGTGGGATACGACCGGTTGCCCGACGACGCCGTGAGTCGGATCCTCGGCAACTCCGAAGTGCTGTTCCAGGCGGAGTTCGGCAGCTTCGCCTCGTGGGCGCCGGACCCCGCCGACGTCACCGGTTCCCCGGTCGACATCACGGTGATGACCGGAGAGGAAACCGCACCGTTCTTCGCCGAAGCGGCGCGATGGATCGCCGCTCGTCGCGGCACAGTAGTGGTGACAGCGCCCGGCGGGCACATGGGTTTCCTCGAGGATCCGGTCGCGTTCGCCGCCGTCGTCGCTGCCCTATTGCCCTGAGGCCACGAGCTCACGGTCCAGGAACGCGACGGTTCTGCGCATGGATTGCGGCCACTGCGGGCCGAACGCGTGCTCCTCGCCGTCGTACACGACGAGCCGGGCGTCCGTCCCGGCGCGTTGCAGCGCCTCGTGGGTGGCGCGGCTCCAGCGGATCGGGCAGCTGTCGTCGGACGTGCCGTGGTGGATGAGGACCGGCTCGGTGATGCGATCGACGTACGTCCGAGGGCTGACCTCGCGCCAGAACCGCGGGTTGCCCTCCGGGGAGCCGTGCCGGGCGATGATCCGCCTCGCCAGCTCCGAGCGCTCCCC
>JACCUZ010000209.1 GCA_013698395.1 Sporichthyaceae bacterium | reverse complement strand
CTCATCGACACCGATGCCGAGGACGGACCTCCACTCCTGAGGGTCCGACTGCCCGGACCGGCGGCGCGGGCCTTCGTGGCGAGGGCGCTCGCCGTCGTGGCGGCCGGACGGCCACCGTGCCCGTTCTGCGGTGGGCCGCTGGACGTCGGGGGACACGTGTGCCCGCGGGCGAACGGGTACCGGCGCTGAGCCAGGCGGCTGGCGGTGCGCGAGTCTGGACCAGGCGAGTCGCGGGCGAGCGGCAGGTGAGCGGCCGGTGAGCGGAATCGACGTCGGGGCTGCGCTCGAGCTGCTGCGACACGGCGAGATCGCGGTACAGGGCCGGCTCGTGGACGCCTCGAACGCCACGCTGTTCTGTGAGCTGGGCGGGAGCCCTCCGATCGCGCGCTGCGTCTACAAGCCGATTGCCGGAGAGCGGCCGCTGTGGGACTTCCCGGACGGGACCCTCGCGGGGCGCGAGGTCGCCGCCTATCTCGTGTCCGAGGCACTCGGCTGGGAGGTGGTTCCGCCCACCGTCCTGCGGGACGGGCCGTTCGGTCCCGGGATGTGCCAGCTGTGGGTAGACACCGACACCTCGGTCCACCTGGTCGACGTGCTGGAGCCGAGGGCGGTACCCACCGGCTGGCTGCACGTGCTGGACGCGCTCGGTGGCTCAGGGGAGCCGGTCGTGCTGGGCCACGCCGACGACGAGAGGCTGCGGCGGATGGCCGTGCTCGACGTGATCCTCAACAACGCCGACCGCAAGGGGGGACACGTCCTGCCCGGGCCAGACGGAGTCGTGCGCGGGGTCGACCACGGCGTCTGCTTCCACGTCGAGCCCAAGCTGCGCACGGTCCTGTGGGGCTGGGCGGGCTGCGAGCTCACGGCCACGGAGCGGGCCGCCCTGGACGTCCTCGGCTGTGCGCTGGACTCGGAGCTCGGTGCTGAGCTGCTGTCGTTGCTCTCCCGGGCGGAGGTGATGACGTGTCGTCGGCGCGTCAGCAGCCTTCTGCGAGACGGGCACCTGCCCTACCCCGGGGAGGGCTGGCCCGCGATCCCGTGGCCACCGTTCTGAGAGCCGAGCGGTGCTGCGCGGCTGCGTAGGATCGCCGCCGTGCAGCCGTGGACCGCCCCAGACGTGCCTGCCCTGCCCGGGACGGGGCCCGTGCTGCGGCTGTACGACTCGGCTGCTCGCAGCGTGCGCGCGACCGCACCGGGAACGCCCGCCCGGATGTACGTCTGCGGCATCACGCCCTACGACGCGGCGCACCTCGGGCACGCGGCGACATTTCTCGCCTTCGACCTCGTCGGGCGGGCCTGGCTCGACGGCGGCCATGAGGTGCACTACGTGCAGAACGTCACCGACGTCGACGACCCGTTGCTCGAGCGAGCCGCTCGCGACGGCGTCGACTGGCGCGAGCTGGCCGACCTCGAGACCGATCTCCTGCGCGAAGACATGACGGCGTTACGCGTGCTCCCGCCCCGGCACTTCGTGGGTGCCGTCGAGTCGATCCCGACGATCGTCGACGCCATCGATCGGCTGCGTGCCGCGGGTGTGACCTACGAGGTCGATGGCGACACCTATTTCGCGGTGCACAGCGACCAGCGCTTCGGCGCCATCGGGCACCTGGACGAGCCGACCATGCTGGCGCTCTCCGGAGAGCGTGGCGGAGACCCTGGACGACCGGGCAAGAAGCATCCCCTGGACTGCCTTCTGTGGCAGTCGGCCCGGCCCGGCGAGCCGTCCTGGGACGGTGGCACTCTGCCGCCCGGCCGGCCGGGCTGGCACGTGGAGTGCGCGGCCATCGCGCTCGAGCACCTCGGAACAGGCATCGACGTGCAGGGCGGCGGCAGCGACCTCGTGTTCCCGCACCACGAGATGACGGCGTCAGAGGCCCATGTCCTCACGGGGGAGTGGCCGTTCGCCCACCACTACGTGCACGCCGGGATGGTCGGTCTCGGCGGCGAGAAGATGTCCAAGTCGCGTGGCAACCTGGTCTTCGTCTCGCAGCTGCGGGCGGAGGGGCGGAATCCGGCAGCGATGCGGCTCGCGCTTCTTGCCCATCACTACCGTGACGACTGGTCCTGGACACCAGATGACCTCGAAACCGCGGAGACGAGGCTGCACCGCTGGCGCAGCGCGGTATCCCTGCCCGCGGGGCCGGCGTCGCACCATGTGCTCGACGGCGTCCGCCGACACCTCGCCGACGATCTCGACGCGCCCAGCGCCGTGAGCGTGGTGGACAAGTGGGTGGCCGCCTCACTGGAGGCGGGCGGCACCGACCCTTCCGCGCCCGGCCTGGTGGCCGACACTGTCGACGCCCTGCTCGGTGTGTGCTTGGACCCCTGAGGCTTCCCCAGGGCAGACGCAAGGCGTCAGGGGGCGGGGTCGTCGCCCCGACGGCGCAGGTACCGCTCGAACTCGCGCGCGATAGCGTCACCGGACGCCTCCGGGGCCTCGGTGAGGTCCTTGGCCTCCTCCAGCGAGCGGACGTACTCGGCCACCTCGGTGTCCTCGGCGGCCAGCTCGTCCACCCCCCGCTCCCATGCGCGGGCGTCCTCCGGCAGCTCGCCCAGCGGGATCGGCACGTTGAGCAGATCCTCAATGTGGCGCAGCAGCGCCAGCGTGGCTTTGGGGCACGGCGGCTGGGCCACGTAGTGCGGCACAGCAGCCCAGATGGACAGCGCGGGCACGCCGGCCCGCGTGCACGCGTCCTGCACGACGCCGACGATGCCGGTCGGGCCCTCGTACCGCGAGGTCTCCAGATGCAGCGACCGGGAGACAGCCTCGTCGGAGGAGGTCCCGGTCACCGGCACCGGGCGTGAGTGCGGCGAGTCCGCCAGCAGCGCGCCCAACGTGACGACCATCTCGACACCGAGCTCGTGGCACACCCCGAGGATCTCTCCGGTGAACTGCTTCCACCGCATGTTCGGCTCGATGCCGCGCACCAGAACGACGTCTCGT
Source organism: Sporichthyaceae bacterium (assembly GCA_013698395.1). Taxonomy (GTDB): domain Bacteria; phylum Actinomycetota; class Actinomycetes; order JACCUZ01; family JACCUZ01; genus JACCUZ01. Next base: position 8,816 of record JACCUZ010000209.1, on the reverse strand, counting down.
CCGACGTCGGGCAACCGGGCGAAGGAGACCCGCGTCGTCGGCCAGGACACCGTCCGCCGGCCCCCGTCACCCATAGCAACCGTGGGCCTGTTGACCTGATAGTCGTAGTAGTCCTCGGGGTCCATCTCGGTCAGCGCCGTCGTCGCCCAGACGTCCTCGAGGTGCTCGACTGCGGACGTGGCCGCGTCGCCGGCGTCGTTCCATCCTTCGAAAGCCGCGATGAGCAACGGGTCGACCAGCTCGGGAAAGCCGTCGAGCTCGATCACCCGGGTAACCTCCGTTGCTCGGTTATGGCCAGCGTACGGCCCCGGCGCCACCGTAGACTCGCCGACGATGTTTTCCTCCCCACGCGCGTCGAACACCCCTGCCGGTCTGCGCCAGGCGCTGGCCGAGCGGGTGGTCGTTGCCGACGGCGCGATGGGCACCATGCTGCAGGCCCGGGAGCCGGGCCTCGAGGACTTCGAGGGCCATGAGGGCTGCAACGAGGTCCTCAACGTAACCCGGCCCGACATCGTGCGCGGGGTCCACGAAGCGTACTTCGACGTGGGCGTGGACGCGGTCGAGACGAACACGTTCGGTGCGAACCTCGGCAACCTCGCGGAGTACGGCATCGAGGACCGCATCGAGGAGCTCGCCGAGGCAGGGGCCCGGATCGCGCGTGACGTTGCCGATGAGCGGTCCACCCCCGACCACCCGCGGTGGGTCATCGGCTCGGTCGGCCCCGGGACCAAGCTGCCGACGCTGGGCCACCTTCCGTTCGCCACGCTGCGCGACGCCTACCAGACCCAGGTACGCGGAATGCTGGCGGGAGGCGTGCACGCGGTCCTGGTCGAGACCGCCCAGGACCTGCTCCAGGCCAAGGCCGCGCTGATCGGCGCGAAGCGGGCCATCAGCGACGCCGGCTCCGACATACCCGTCCTGTGCCAGGTCACGGTTGAGACGACCGGCACCATGCTCCTCGGCAGTGAGATCGGGGCCGCGCTCACCGCGCTGGAACCGCTAGGCATCGACGCGCTCGGCTTGAACTGCGCGACGGGGCCCGCGGAGATGAGCGAGCATCTGCGCCACCTCGCCCGGCACGCGCGCACCACGTTGTCCTGCATGCCCAATGCCGGCCTCCCGGTTCTCGGCCGCGACGGCGCCTCCTACCCGCTCTCGCCCGGCGAGCTCGCCGACGCCCACGACCACTTCACCCGCGACTTCGGGCTCGCGCTGGTCGGCGGGTGCTGCGGCACGACGCCCGAACACCTGCGTCAGGTCGTCGAGCGGGTACAGGGTCGCGGCCTCGCGACCCGCCGCCCGCGGCCGGAGCACGGGGTGGCCTCGCTCTATCAGCACGTGCCGTTCCGCCAGGACACGTCCTACCTCTCGATCGGGGAGCGGACGAACGCCAACGGGTCGCTCGCCTTCAAGAAGGCGATGCTCGAGGAGCGCTGGGACGACTGCATAGAGATCGCCCGCGACCAGACCCGCGACGGGGCGCACCTGCTCGACGTCTGCGTGGACTACGTGGGTCGCGACGGTGTCGCGGACATGAAGGCGGTGGTCGGTCGGTTCGCGACGGCGTCCACCCTGCCTCTGGTCCTCGACTCGACCGAGCCTGCAGTCGTCGAGGCCGGCCTCGAGCTGCTCGGCGGCAGATCGGTCATCAACTCCGTCAACTACGAGGACGGGAACGGCCCCGGGTCGCGGTTCGCCCGCGTCATGCCCATCGTCGCCGAGCACGGGGCGGCGGTGGTCGCTTTGTGCATCGACGAGGAGGGCCAGGCCCGCACCGCAGACTGGAAGGTCCGGGTCGCCACGAGGCTGATCGAGGACCTGACCACTACCTGGGGCATGCAGGTCGAGGACATCATCGTCGACACGCTCACGTTCCCGATCACGACCGGTCAGGAGGAGACCCGACGCGACGCCCTGGAGACGATCGAGGCGATCCGCCGGCTCAAACGGGCGTATCCCACGGTGCAGACGACACTGGGCGTCTCCAACGTGTCCTTCGGGGTCAACCCGGCCGCGCGCGCCGTCCTGAACTCGGTGTTCCTGCACGAGTGCGTCAAGGCGGGCCTGGACTCCGCCATCGTCCACGCGGCCAAGATCCTGCCGATGACCAAGATCGAGGACGAGCACCGCCAGGTGGCCCTCGACCTGGTCTACGACCGCCGTCGGCCACAGACCGACGGCGAGCCTGGCTACGACCCGCTGCAGCGTTTTCTGGACCTCTTCGAGGGTGTGGACGCGGCAGGGGTACGCGCCTCCCGGGCCGAGGAGCTGGCCGCGTTGCCGCTGGGGGAGCGGCTGTCACGCCGGATCATCGACGGCGAGCGCAACGGCCTGGAAGCGGACCTGCAGGTGGCGCTGGACACCGGCAAGAGCGCACTGGACGTCGTCAACGACCACCTCCTGGAGGGGATGAAGGTCGTCGGGGAGCTCTTCGGCCGGGGCGAGATGCAGCTGCCGTTCGTGCTGCAGTCGGCCGAGGTGATGAAGACCGCTGTCGCCTGGCTCGAGCCCCACATGGAGAAGACGGACGAGGAGGGCAAGGGCACGATCGTCCTGGCAACGGTGAAGGGTGACGTCCACGACATCGGCAAGAACCTGGTCGACATCATCCTGTCCAACAACGGGTTCACCGTCGTCAACATCGGCATCAAGGCGCCCGTCTCGGCGATCCTCGAGGCGGCCGACACCCACCGGGCCGACGTGATCGGCATGTCCGGACTGCTCGTGAAGTCCACGGTGGTGATGAAGGAGAACCTCGAGGAGATGAACTCCCGCGGGGTCGCGACCCGGTGGCCGGTGATCCTTGGTGGCGCAGCGCTGACCCGACCGTACGTCGAACAGGACCTCGCCGAGGTCTTCCAGGGCGAGGTCCGCTACGCCCGGGACGCCTTCGAGGGCCTTCGGCTGATGGATGCCCTCGTGGCGGTCAAGCGTGGCGTGCCGGGCGCCGAGCTGCCGGCGCTGCGGCCGCGGCGGGTCAAGCCCGCCGGCCGCCCGGACCGCACCTCACCACAGGACATGCCCGTCCGTTCCGACGTGGCCACCGACAACCCGGTACCGCCCGCCCCCTTCTGGGGCAGTCGGGTCGTCAAAGGCATCCACCTCCGCGACTACGCCGCCCTGCTCGACGAGCGGGCCACGTTCATGGGCCAGTGGGGGCTGCGGTCCTCCCGGGCCAGCGACGGGCCGACGTACGAGGAGCTCGTCGAGACCGAAGGCCGGCCACGGTTGCGGATGTGGCTGGAGCGCCTGCACGCCGAGCAGATGCTCGAGGCTGCGGTGGTCTACGGGTACTACCCCGTTGTGAGCGAGGGGGACGACCTGGTCCTGCTCGAGAAGCCCTCGCCGGACGCGGCGGAGCGCTATCGGTTCACCTTTCCCAGGCAGCGCCACGGACGGCACCTGTGCCTCGCCGACTTCTTCCGCGCCAGGGCCTCCGGTGAGGTCGACGTCCTGGGCCTGCAGCTGGTCACGGTAGGTCCACGGATCGCCGAGGTCACCTCTGAGCTGTTCGCGAGGGACGCCTACCGCGACTACCTCGAGCTGCACGGCCTGTCGGTGCAGCTGACCGAGTCACTCGCCGAGCTGTGGCACAAGCGGATGCGCGCGGAGCTCGGCTTCGCGGAGGAGGACCCGGATGCGCCCGAGGACTACTTCGACCTGCGCTACCGCGGCGCGCGGTTCTCCTTCGGCTACGGCGCCTGCCCCAACCTCGAGGACCGGGGCAAGCTGGTCGAGCTGCTGGAGCCGGAACGCATCGGCGTGAAGCTGTCCGAGGAGTTCCAGCTCCACCCCGAGCAGTCGACCGACGCCCTGGTGCTGCACCACCCCGAGGCGACGTACTTCAACGCGAAGTGAGGCTGCCGGCCGCGGTGCTGTTCGATCTGGACGGCACGCTGATCGACACGGAGCCGACCTGGATGGCCGAGGAGGTGGCCCTCGCGTCCGCGTTCGGCGGTACGTGGACCTCTGAGCAGGCGGTGTCCTGTGTCGGCAACCCGCTCCCGGTGTCCGCTGCGCGACTGCGCGACGAGGCCGGGGTGGACCTTCCGGTGGACGAGATCGTCGCGCGGCTGCTCGACAAGGTGGTGGCCGCCGTGCGGTCCAGGGTGCCTTGGCAGCCCGGGGCCCGTGACCTGCTTTCCGCCCTGCGGTCGGAGGATGTCCCTTGCGCGCTTGTCACGATGTCCTACCGATCGCTCGCCGACGCCGTCCTCGCCGACCTCCCGGCAGGGACCTTCGCCACGGTCGTGACCGGTGACGAGGTCGCCAACGGGAAGCCGCACCCCGAGCCCTACCTGACGGCGATGGCCCGGCTCGGCGTCGAGGCCGCGCGCTGCGTCGTGGTCGAGGATTCGCCCGCCGGCATCGGCTCGGGGCAGGCGGCAGGGTGCGCTGTTGTCGGGGTGCCGCACATCGCGCCGCTGCCGCCGCGGGCGGCGGTCACGGTCGTCGACAGTCTGCTCCAGCTCGACCCGAGGCGGCTGGGTCAGTTGGCCGCCGCAGCGGCCTGAATCCGCCTCCGCGGCGGGGTGTCCCGCGAGCCACATCGGGAAGCGGGAGATCCAAGGGGGGCCACCACACGCCGAAGGGAGCATTCCGATGGCGACTGCACGCGACATCATGACCGGTGGAGCCGAGTGTGCCCACGAGCACGACAGCCTGGTCGACGCGGCACGCAGGATGCGGGACCTCGACGTCGGCGCCCTGCCCATCTGCGGCGATGACGGCAGGCTCAAGGGCATGATCACCGACAGGGACATCGCCGTGAGGGCGGTGGCGGACGGCACCGACCTCAGCTCCGCCGTGGGGACCTTCGCGAAGGGCAAGCCGGTGACGATCGGCGCCGACGACTCCGTCCAGGAGGCCCTGCGCACGATGTCCGAGCACCAGGTGCGCCGGCTCCCGGTGATCGACGGCGACCGGCTCATCGGCATGGTGACCCAGGCGGACATCGCCCGCAACCTTGACCAGAGCCAGACCGGCGAGCTGGTCGAGGCCATCTCCTCGGCGCCGTAACGGCTGGAGCCGGCCGCACTACTCCGTGGTCACGGCCCGCAGGACGTCGAGCCTCGCCGCCCGTCGGGCCGGCCAGATCGCCGCCAGTACACCGATCACCCCAGCCACGACCAGAAAGACCAGCAGGGACACCGTAGGGATCGCGAGGTCGTTGATGCCCTGGCCCGCCAGGCTCCGCTGAAGCAGTACGCCGAAGAGGACCCCAAGAAGCAGGCCCAGCGCCGCGCCGAACACGGAGATCACGACGGACTCGAGCCGCACCATCCGCCGCAGCTGCCGCCGCGACATGCCCACCGCCCGGAGCAGGCCGATCTCGCGGGTGCGCTCGATGACCGAGAGCGCCAGGGTGTTCACGATGCCGAGGACGGCGATCAGGATGGCGAGCGCCAGCAGGGCGTAGATGAGGAACAACAACTGGTTGACCTGGCCGCGCTGCTGCTCCTTGAACCCCGCATGGTCGAGCAGGTCGAGGTTGGGGTAGGCCGCGAGCACCTCGGCGACTGTCGGCCGGGCGTCAGTCGGGGCCGCGCCTTCCGCGAGGTTGACGTAGAGGAAAGAGTCGCGGGTGTCGCCGCCGTTGTCCTCCCAGGTGTCCAGCGACACCACGTACGGTCCGAGTGCTCCGTTCGGCTCGTAGATGCCGGCCACCGGCAGGCTCGCCGTCGCGCCGCCGAGAAAGGTGAGGTCCACCCTGTCGCCGACGGCCCACGACTTGGCCTCGGCCGTGGGCTGGTCGACGAGAAGCCCCTTGGTCAGCCCGGCGGCGCTTCCCGCTGAGTAGTCCACGGTGATCGACTGGGCCAGCGAGGCCGGGTCAGCTGCGGCGATGAACACCGTCGAACCATCGATGCGCGCCGCGCCGAACCGCTGGCGGGTGACCGACCGAACCTCGGGCAGCCGCTCCAGGGCGGTGGCCACGCCGGCCCCGAAGGGGGCCTGCTGCGGGGAGCTCACGACGTAGTCCGCCCCGAGCGCCCGGTCGATCAGGCCGCCGATCGAGGCGTTGATCGACGCCGCGAGCACGCCGAACGCGCCGACCAGCGAGAGCCCGACCATCAGCGCCGATGACGTGGCGGCGGTGCGGCGAGGGTTGCGCTGGGCGTTGTCCCTGGCGAGGCGGCCGACGGTACCGAAGAGCCGGGGGTAGAGCGCCCCCAGCACGCCGATGACGGGCCGGCTCAGGACAGGGCTGAGGACGATCGCGCCCAGGATCGTCAGCAGGACGCCGAGCCCGACGAGCGAGGCAGCCCGCTGTCCGGAAGCCGAGAGACTGCCCACGAGGACGACCACGCCGGCAGAGGTGAGGACGACGCCGATCACTGTGCGCCACCGCAGTGACTTCGTCGGCATGGCGATGTCGTCGCGCATGGCAGCTACGGGGGCCACCCGGCTGGCCCGCCGGGCCGGCAGGTAGGCCGCGACCAGCGTCACGACCACACCGATCACCAGCGACCAGGCGGCTGTCCGGGGCCGGAAGACCAGCGAACCGGTCTCGATCTCAAGCCCGGACGCCTTGAACGCGGCCTTGAGGCCGAGCGCGATCAGCAGCCCGGCGCCCATGCCGACGACACCGCCGACCACGCCGACGACCGATGCCTCGGCGAGCACCGAGCGGGTGACCTGCCGACGGCTGGCTCCGAGGGCGCGCAGGAGGGCGAGCTCCCGCGTGCGTTGGGCTACCAGCATGGAGAAGGTATTGAGGATCATGAAGGAGCCGACGAAGAGCGACACCCCGGCGAACACCAGCAGCACGATGTTGAAGAACTGCAGGCCGCTCTCGATCTCGCCGGAGTCCTCCTCGGTCTGCTGGGCCTGGGTGCGCACGACGACCGAGCCGTCGGGGAGCGCCTCCCTGACCCGCTGCCGCAGGACCGTGTCGCTGACGCCCTCCTGGGCGGCCACGGACACCGACGTGAACGTGTCCGGCTGGGGCAGCAGGGACTGAGCCGTCGCGGTGTCGAGCGCCGTGAGCGTGGCCCCAGCCAACCCCCCCGAGCTGCCGAAACGGAACACCCCCACGAGCTCGGCCGTCGTCGGCAGGGCCGGCGTGAGCAGGCGCACCGTGTCGCCCACCCGGTAGCCGGACTTCTCGGCCGTGTCCGCGTCGATCGCGATCTCACCGGCTGCGCGCGGCGGGCGACCATCCGCGAGGGTCAGGCTCGTGAGGTTCTCGTTGTCCGTCCAGTTCACCGCAATCCCGGGGGCACCCGAGACGCCCACGACGTCGCCGTCCGTCCCGATGATCTGCACGCCCTCGACGAAGACGTCACCGACCGCGGACTCGACCCCCTCCACGCTTTCAACGGTCTGGACGGTGCTCGCCGGCAACGCCGCCGTTGACACCGTCCCGCTGAAGCCCGCGTCGAACGCCTCCTTCGGCGAGACCGTGACGTCGGCGGTGACGGAGGCGAACAGGTCGTCGAAGGTCTTGCGGATCGTGTCGGTGAACACCAGCGAACCCGACACGAAGGACACGCCCAGCACCACGGCCACCGCCGACAGCAACAGACGCAGCTTGTGGGCCAGCAGATTGCGCAGGGTGGCGCGGACCATGTCAGGCGTCTTCTCCGACGCGGGCGCCAGGGACACTGGCTCCGGAGACATCGAACCGCTTGAGCCGCTCGAGCACCAGCTCGGCCGTCGGGTCGACCATCTCGTCCACGATGCGTCCGTCGGCGAGGAACACCACCCGGTCGCTGTACGCCGCCGCCGCCGGGTCGTGGGTGACCACCATCATCGTCTGGCCCATCTCGTGGACCGAACGGCGCAGGAAGGAGAGCACCTCGGCCCCTGACCGGCTGTCCAGGTTGCCGGTCGGCTCGTCGGCGAACACGACCGCCGGCCGCGCGGCCAGGGCTCGCGCGACCGCCACCCGCTGCTGCTGGCCACCGGAGAGCTCGTTGGGCCGGTGGTCGAGGCGGTCGGCAAGCCCGACCGTCGAGATCACCGAATCCAACCAGTCCTTGTCCGGTCGCCGACCCGCGATGTCCATCGGAAGCGTGATGTTCTCCAGGGCGGTCAGCGTCGGCACCAGGTTGTAGGCCTGGAAGACGAAGCCCAGGCTGTCCCGCCGCAGGCGGGTCAGCCGCTTGTCGTCGAGGGTCGTGAGGTCGACATCGCCGATCAGCGCCGAGCCGGACGTCGCCGTGTCGAGGCCTGCCATGCAGTGCATCAGTGTCGACTTGCCCGAGCCCGATGGGCCCATGATCGCGGTGAACCTGCCCTGCTCGAACGCGCAGGTGATGGAGTCGAGGGCCACGACTCGGGTGTCTCCGGTTCCGTAGACCTTGGTGAGGTCGACGGCCCGCGCGGCCGAGGCGCGGTCGGTGGGAAGGGTGCTGGACACGGGTCTCCTAGACAGGCGGGGGGATGGGGCCACCGTAGGGAGGTTGCGCGTCTACGTCGCTGGAATTCCGGGAGAACTCCGCGTGAATCGGGGACCTTTCAGGGACACCCTGACTCTGGCTCTCCGACGTTGCGCCGGGCCGAACGGATCTCCGTCGCGGCGTCGTCAGGTCACGGCGAGGGCGCCGACGAGTTTGCCGGCGCGTTGGATGAGGGGCTCGGCATGCAGACGCCGCGCGATGACGACGGCCTCGGTGCCGAGCACCGCCGCAGCCGCCCTCTCGTCGGTCGACTGGAGGAACTCGCTCTGGTCGAGCAGGCCAACCGCGAGATGGTAGGGCGAACCGAGGTCACGCAACGCCTTCGTAGCGGCGTCGAAGGCCGCGGCCGCTGATGGGTCGTCTCGGCTCGCGAGCAGTCGAGCTCTGATCCGCAGCCGCTCGGCTCGGAGC
>JACCUZ010000156.1 GCA_013698395.1 Sporichthyaceae bacterium | reverse complement strand
TCGCGCGCCTTGCGCAGGTGCGGCAGCAGCTCGGTGGGCACGGTCGGCAACCTCGACACCTGCCCATCCTAGTGAGGGCTGGCGGCCGCAGCGGGGGTGCCCGTTTTGGGTTCGTCCGGTGGGTTGGGGTTCGGGGTCCACGCGTTGGGTCGGACGAATCGCAGCGGGCACTCGGCCCGCGGCTACCAGGCCCGCCAAGCCGAACTGTCGGCAGGGGCCGCACTGGCAGGTCTCCTCCAGCTCGCCGGGTGCCGGCGGCCACTCCGCCGGATCAAACACCGCCAGCGGTGGTGGCCACCGTGACCCAGGTTGCTCCCGCAGCCTCACGAGGCACCGCCGTAGACCACGGAGGCCGCGTCGCTGCAACCGGGCCACGTCGCCGAGGTGTTGGCGGGTGTCTGGTCTTCTTGGTCTCCTTGTAGGCGAGCGTAATTGATCATCGTTGGCAGTTGACGGTACTCGCGGGCTGACCTGCGGTTACTCCATTGGGCACCGTTGGTACAAGTGTTTGCGGACCTCCTGCGGACTATCTGCGGACTGAATGAGGGCTAAGGCGAAGGCCCTGTTTCCGGCGGCGGGCGGGGCCGGGTCAGCCGTCCGGGCAGGGAGGTCGAGCAACCTCCGGCGGCGACCCACGCCCAGGAGCCGGCCACCCGCGGACGCTGGGGGCCTGTCAGCGACTCCCCGCGACCTCCGACAATCCTCGTTGGAGGTCGTCCTGGTCCATCACGGGGAAGATCTCGATGCGGGCGTTGAACTCGCCGAACAGCGGCTCGCTGATCGAGGGCAACTGGGCCGGGTCGGTCATGTCAAAGACGATGAAAGCGGTGCGTACGCCGCTGTCAGGCCCGAAGTAGGCAGCCTCGGGTTTCAACACAGCCATGATCGACTGCATGACCTCTGGCAGGCGTCCTTCTTGGATGGCTCTGCTGGTAGCCGCGGTGTCCATCTGTACCTTCATCATCATCCTCATGGCGCTCTCCTAGCGCTCTCTTGAGACGGCGCTGTGCCTTCTGCTACGTCATCATTCTCTCGCCACACGGCTAGGGCAACCCCGTGCCGACCACCTTTGGCGGGGGGTCGTGCCTTCGGCGCTCGTCATCCCACCTTCAGTGGTTGCGCGAAGGGCAGCCGACCCGGTGCGCTCCCGATGCACTAGCCCCGCGATGCGCGATCCGGGCCGGCCGGCGCAAGGGTGGCTCGCCGGGTCCGCCGTTGCTGCGACTCTGCCGCGACTGACGCAGTGCACAGATGTAAACGCGGGCTCTGGCGAGCTGACCTGCGATTACTCCGCTCAGTAGTTGCGGACGTTTCGCGTTGCTGCTTGACCTCCTGTGCCCCGGACGTGCCCCGCTGGGACTGACCTGCGAGTCAGCAACGGACGGCACCAGCTCGACCCACCCGGCGATGCTCCACCGGCCCGACCCGTCGGCGGGCACCTCGAGTTCTCAGCCCCGGCGCCCTGCCGTTCGACGGCGTGTTGCTCGTTGGCTACTGAGGCTCCATTCTTCTGCTCGCCCAGGAACCCCGGCACCACGAGACGCGTCGGCGGAGAGGACTGACCTGGTCGAGCGGTGGGCGGGACCGTACGCCCCTGGCGCGTCAACGGTTGGTTACGCAAAGTGATGGCTTGAACCACTTGCGGTGGAGGTGCGCACGGGAGGACGGTCGAGGTACAGATTGGGTTGCCGTCCATTGGCCGTTGTGGCCTGGCCGCCGCGCAACGATGGTGGCGTTGGGACGACGAACCCGTTTGAGGTCCCACTGGCGCTGTGCCCCCCAGCCCGTCGCCAGTGGGACTGACCATGCCGCCAGCCGCCCCAGCCGCCTCGCGGCAGCCGGGTCTCGATTGTCGATCTGCCGCTCCGACCTGAGCACCGCTTGAGCGCAGCGGCGTACGACAGGTGCGTCACGACCACGCGTGGCTCGACGGTTGGGTGGTGACCGCGCATTCGTCGGTTGGGTGGCCGCGAATTCGTCGCAACCCGGACGGCTGGTGGGACTGGTGCGTTACTACGCCGGCCCCGGGGATGCAGCACGGCACTGGCGACCGTCCCGACGGCGTGAGGTTGACGCGACGCACCCGCCTATGGCCCGCGCCCGACGGGAGAGACGCCACCCGGCGCGGGGGTCTTCTCAGGCGGCGCGCTTCCCGTAACGCCCACCCAGCTCGGCGACCAGCCACGGCGGCATCGTCTCGACGACCGGCAGCCCCGAGAGCTGGGTCTGCCAACCGTCGGCCCGTACGGCGTGCAGCGGCACCAGAGCATCGCCGAGCACGTCGAGGCCGGGGCCGAGCCTGCGGGACGCCGGGAACAACACTGGACGGTCACCGGCCGGAAGCGCCCACAACAGCCAACCGCGCTCATCAGCGCCGATGCGACGGGGCCGCATCGCCTCGGCGGCCGCGTCAAGCTCGACCCGGCCGAACGCGACACCGGACGAGCGAAACCCTGTCGGCGGCGGCTGCCAGCTGACACTCACGAAATGGCCCAGGTCCTTGTACGAGCGCATCGCGGGCCCCGATCCGTCCTCGAACCGTGGCGCGCTGCTCGCGACGGCGTGCTCAGCGCACCAGTCAGCCCATGACTTCGCGGTGCCTCGCATCGCCACCACGACGGCGCCTCCCGGCTGGCGACCCAAGACGAGCCCGGTGCCGTCGGCATTGCGGTGACGGTAGTGGCCCCACACCTGCGCCGGCGTCGTCAACGGCGCCGACGACGGTGCCAACGTGTCGGCGTCCAGGGCCACCGGCGGCCAGCCGGTGATCGCCAGCAGCGCGTCCGCGACGTGCGCACCGGCGGAGCCGAGGGCCCACACCCGCTCCCGGTCCAGCTCATCGGATGACGGGGCCGACTCGCCGGCGCGGTTCCGTGCATCGGCTTGCCAGCGCAGCGCGTCGCTCCTGGCGTCGATGATGGTCTGCTCCTCGGTCATGGTCGTTTCCTTCCTGTCGGTTGCCGACCCGGCGGGATGCCGGACCGCGGGGGTCTGTTCAGCCGGGAGCCGCCGGGCGGCGGACGACATCGGCCAGCTCATTGCGGCACGCGGAGCGAAGGACGAACTCGAGGTCGGCACCGCGGGAACGGGCCAGCGACTTGTAGGCGTCGAGGGTGGCCTCGCCGTACAACTCCGGGCCGCCCGCATCGACGTCCGCGGCCCGCCGCAGGAGCGACGCCACGACTCGGTCCTCGTCGGCTCGGCTCATCGGGATGCCGGGAGGCTGAGGCGGCTCGGCCGGCGCCGTTGCCGGGCTGGTGATCCGCGACTCGACGTCATGGCGGCACGCGTCACAGCAGCGGGGCTCGCCGAGCAGCCCGCGCACACAGCACAGGCCGTAGTCCTCGGCACAGCCTCTGCAGAACTTGCCGTACTCACGCGTAACCGCCGTCATCGCTTGGACCCCGCCGGCCTCTGCTTGGTCCGCGGCGGTTGCCGGTAATGCGCAGCCCATCTGCGCCAGCACCGTCCCGCCACCGGTGTCGACCAGCGGCCCCAGCCGGGCCGTGACCGCGCGAACAACCGTCAAGTACGCGCCCGCCAACCGGGTCCCCGGACCGTCCGGACCGGCCGCGTCGACCTGGTGGGCCAGAACACGCGCTAGCTCGAGCAGCGGCTGGTCGGCGGCGGTGAGGCGAGCTGACGCGGCGCCGATGGCGGCCTCAACGGCCGCGGTGTGAGTGCTCATGCAGTCCTCCTGAATGGTGGTTGTTCGCTGTGGGCAGATGTCCCATGATTCGTGGCGTTGTCCGGCGTAACCGGACCCAAAAAACGGTGCGGCTGCGACCTGGTCGGTCTCGGCGTCGGACGACCACACGGCGGGCGCCCGCGCGCATGGCGGGTCACCCATGCCGGTGAGGGTGGCGGTCATGCTTCCGCCTCCTCGGCTCGGCGTGGGCACCACGGGTGATGCCCTTGTGTCTCGGGGTGCCACTCGCAGCTGAGGCAGCGCCCGAGGTCGACCCGCTTCCGCGGGGGCCAGTGCGCCAGCTCGCCGGTGTCGAGCAGCAGGTGCACCACCACCTGGCTAGTCATGCGGCTTCGCCTACGCAGGTGGGATGGGCGGCGCGGCCCTTCTCGACCAGCAGCGGAGCGAGCGGGCGCCTGCACACGGTGCAGCGGCCCGGAGGATCGTCGGGGTTGAGTGCGCCGGCCGGGGCGCCGTTCGTCGCATCCGACGCGCCGGTTTCACCGCTTGCGCCGGATGCGCCGGTTTGTTTGGACGGGGTAGGACGAACCGGCGCAGGGTCCGGGGTGACCCCCATCCGTCGCCATACAGGCTCTAGCGACGATCGGGTGTAGCCGCGTGGCCCGTCCCGGTCGAGGCGACCGGAGTTGACCGCGTAGGACGTGGCGAGCATCCGACCGAGCCGCTGCGCGGTGACGGGCTTGCCGAACGGTGAGCCGTGGCCCCACTCGTCGGGGTAGTTGGCGGCCAGGTCGCGGGTTAGTGCACTGGTCGGGTAGAACGTCTCGCCTGTGGGCCACAGGTCGTGCAGGTGCCTGAGCAGCATTACAGCCGGGCGGTCGCGGATCATGCCGTCATCCCTGTCCATCTCGGTTTGCTCCATGTCGTGGACTGCCAGCGCGTCGACTACGTCCGACCAGCGGCCACCAGCGGCGGCGGCGACCCGCTTGAGTGGTGACCACCGTTCGCGGGCACGCCCGACGACCCCTGCGGGGAGTGGTGGGCGGGTGGTCCGTACTTCGTCGCGGACCTGCTCGGCCCAGGTGGCGAGCCGGGCGCCCAGCTCCCGGGCCTGCTCGTCGATCACCTCCCAGTCGGACTCCTCGACGTGGCCGGCGAGGTCGGGAAGCAGTAGCACCCGGATGGAGCGACTACGGGTGTCCTCGGGTAGCTGCGGGTTGTTGCCTGCCATCACCACCGGGGCGTAGGTGGGCATCTCAGAGACGCTCCACCCGTCCTTAGTGGGAACGAGCACGGGCCGGGTGCCGCCGCGTTTGTAGCCGCTGTTCAGCACGGCCAGCAGCTCAGCCACGCCCTCCCTGTCCGGGTTCAGTGAGCGGTCGGCTTCGTCGATCAGGACGGTTCGCAGCCCGGCGTCGAGCATCCGGGTCAGCAGCGCAGGCGACGAGAGGGAGGCCATCTGCACCGGGTGCAGGCAGAGCCGCTCGAAGTGTTCGAGGGTCGTTGTCTTGCCGGCGCCTGGCACCGGGGAGTCGAGCAGTAGGCGCGGCGACGTGTAGGTCTCGACGCACAGGTGGGTGTGGGCGGCCCAGACCGTCAGTAGGTCGAGGGCGGCGTCGTGCATGGTGCAGATGAAGCGTCCGAGCCATCCACGCACGTCGCCGAGCACCGCCGCGCCGGTCTCTCGGACCCCACTCAAACAAACCGGCGCATCCGGCGCAGACGGCTCAACCGGCGCAGGATCGGCCACCACGGCAGGCGCATCCGGTCGGACCAGCGCCCACAGGTCGTCGACCGTCCGGCCGGCGACGGCAAGGTAGTCGTCTAGGCCGGTCTTGCCGTCGCCACCTTCGGGCAGGTGGAGGTACTCGACCCGCGCGCCCTTGCTCGTCAGGTACGCGGCGAGCTGGTCGAGCGCCCCACTGACGGCGCGTTTGCGTACCACGTCGGAGTCGAACGCCAGCACCACCCGGCGGCCGTTGAGCGCCACGTCATGCCAGTCGGGCACCGCGACCTTGCCGCCTGAGCCGTTGCTGCCACGCCAGGACCACACGCCCGGCAACGCCACACAGCACAACCCGGCCAGCGCGGCCGCGTCGGCCTTCTTGACACCTTCGGTCACCCACAGCGGCACGGCCGGGTCGCCGAGCTGGGGTCCGACCCCTGGCGGCA
>JACCUZ010000131.1 GCA_013698395.1 Sporichthyaceae bacterium | reverse complement strand
AGGGTGGGTATTCCGCCGTGCTGCCCGCGAGCGATGTCGCCCTGATTGCCTTGCGAGACCCTGCCGCCCGGCTGGTGGACAAGGCGTCCCTCGCCTCCGCTGTCCGCGACGCGGGTTTGCAGAGCCTTCCGGGTCAGGTGTATCCAGGTCTCGATGAGTTGCGTGCCCACGCGGCGACCCTGGATTTTCCGGCGGTGGTGAAGTCGGTGGTCAAGTCGGGGATGGAGAACCTTCAAGCGGTCCGAGTGGACTCCCCGTCCGATGTGTACGAGCTGTCCGCGGCACCCGGTGAGGTGCTGGTCCAGCCGTTCCTCTCCGAGCCCATGCGTGCCATCTCCGGTGTCGTGTGGGACGACCGCTTTCTCGCCGTCTGCCATCAGGAGTACCTCCGGCTATGGCCCTCGCGCGCGGGTGTGGCGGCGGCGGCCGTGACGGTTGGTCCGGATCCCGAGCTCGAGCACGCGGTTCTCAGGCTGCTCCGCGGCCATTCGGGCGTGTTTCAGGTGCAGCTCATCGACCGCTTCGTCCTCGACGTCAACCCTCGGGTGTACGGCTCGATGCCGCTGGCTGTCTCTGCAGGGGCCAACCTCCCGCTCCTGGCCTGCGACGCAGCGCTCGGCAAGGCGCCGGACATGGTGATTCGCAGCCGGCCCGGGGTGAGGTACCGGTGGCTGGAGGGTGACCTGCGCAACGCGATGGCGGATCTACGACGCGGAGACGCAGGCCTTTCGGAGGTGGTGAGGCGGGTGCTGCCCCGACGCGGGACCGTGTACAGCGTCGAGAGCCTGCGTGACCCACGTCCGACCTGGACCCGCGTACGCGCCGTTGCCAGTGCTCGAGGCAGGAGTCGGTGAGCGCTGACGACGTCCTCGCGGTGAGCACCGAGGATCACCTGCGGCGGAATGGGATTCCGGAGCCAGCGGACGTGGCGGATCGCCTCAATGCCTGGGAGCGGTTGCAGCGCCTCCTGAACGGTCGGCTCGGCAGCGCCGGCCTGGTCGCTTCCCCGTTGGGGGTGGGGTGGACACAAGTGTTCCAGGCACGCCTGTCGAGCCCCGTGGCACCGGCCGAGCTCGTCGCCGCGGGATGGCTGTCCTTGGCGAAGCTTCGCCGCCACCTGGGGCTTTCGGAGCAGGGCGACTGGGCCGTGCCAGACGACTCGGGACGGGTCCTCGCGGCTGTCCGGCTGGACGGTCACGGTCAAGGCCCCGTGGAGTGGGTCATCCAGCGCGCTACGGAGCGCGGCGAGGTGCGCCTCATCGACGTTCTCGAGCTGCGGGGGCTGAAGGCACGCGGAGAACGGTTTCCGGATGCCTCGCCAGTCCTCACGGCTGCTGCGGACATCGAGATCGGTCTCGGGCAGCGCGACCTGGTGCGGTGGGCTAGCGGACGACGGTCGCCCGCGCCTCGCGTGCTCCCGTCGCACGTGATGCCACGGACCAGGAGGCTCGTGGTCGCGGTCAGCGGCGTCGACGGGGCTGGCAAGACGACTGTGCTGGATGGTCTTCGGCAAGAGCTCGAACGTTGTGCCGTCCCGGTGAGCCGGGTGTGGCTGCGGCCGGGTATGGGTCTGGGCCGGCTGACGGTCATCGCCCGGTGGGTCAAGCGCCGAGGTGGTCTGGACGAAGAGCCAGGGATCAACCGGATCGCCGCCGACCCAGGTGCCACTCTGGCGTCACGACGAGGTGCGCTGGGCTGGGTCTGGTCGTCGCTGGTCACCGTCTCGTTCATCGCTGGGGTCCGGAGGCAGCACACCGAAACCCGCGGGATCGTGCTCTACGACCGTCATCTCGTCGACGCGCTGGTGACCCTGGAGTTCGCCTACCGCGGAGTCGATCTGCGCGTACAGCGGTGGTTGATCCGACGCCTGGTACCTCGGGCAGACGTGACTCTTCACCTCGATGTGCCGGTCCAGGAGGCCGTGCGGCGGAAGCCGGGCGACCAGATCGGTGAGAGGGCGGTGGCCACCCAGGTGGCCGCGTACAACAAGTGGCTCGGGCAACTGCCGGATGTGGTCCGGATCGACGCCACGGCCGAGCGCGCGGAGCTGGTCCGCCAGTCCCTGGAGCGGATCTTGACGGCCGGCTAGGTCGGCTGTCGGGCGACTGCTAGCTCGGCGTACGACCGGTAGATGTGCTCGGCGGCGGCCAGCCGCGACCTCAGCGATGGTGCGTCAAGCCGTGTCGTCAGTTCATGCTTCGCCGCGTCCCGTGCGGTCGACGGTCGACCGACGTGGCTCTCGACGAGGGCGCCGCCGCACTCGCGGCGGTTCATTTCCTCCACCAGCGAGAAGGTGGCCGCCTCGTTCTCGGGAGTGGGCTCGTATCGTGCGAACGTGGTGCCGAAGCGGGTGTTCACCGCGTCGAGGATCGCCCCGAAGTCTCGCACCACGACGTCGAACAAGCCGACGACGAAAGCGTCCCTGGCGCGCCACGCCGTCCGGTAGAAGTCGACGTACTCCTCCAGCGCGGCGGCGGGGGTGAGGGTGTCCCGACGGACGAGATAGGACAACACCGCGTCGCGTGGCTCACGGATCAGGGCGACCGCAGGGATGCCCAGTCGCTTGGCGCGGAGAAGATGTGGGGCACCGTGGAGGTGCCGTCCGACATGCAGCTCGGGTCCGTTCGAGATGACGAACGCCGCAGCGCTGAACGTGTTGCCCGAGCGCAGAAAGCCCTCCATGACCAGCGCGGTCCCAGTTCGAGCGAGCGTCGCCCGCTTCTCCGATCGTGCCAACATGGCCAAGTCCCAGACGAACGGCGTGCGCGAGAAGGGCCTTCGAAGCTGATGGCGTGCCCGGTCGGCGGCCCCCGTGATATCCACGCCCTCAAGAATATGCCGGCGGCGCAACGAGTTGTCGTGAACCAACGATTCTCAGTCGCCGGCTCACCGGCTGGGGTCGTACCCACCCTTGATCACGTCCCAGTACCGGTCACCCAGGGGCAGTGAGCAGAGGGCCGTGCTGCTGAGCTGCCAGAGCTGTCCGAGGCCGCTGGCCCTGGTGTCCTGCAGCTTGAGAATGGTGTGGCCCCCGTTGTCCCCGATGTACATGCCGTACCGCTGCAAGGTTTTGGCGATGACTCTCGCCTGCGGGTTCAGCCGCAAGGCATCGAGGTCGACCGACGGCTTGATCCGAAATCGCAGGCCCTGTGCCGGGGCGACGGGGTCAGCAGAGTCGCCGTCACTGCCGACCATCGGAAACACAAAGCCGCGAGAGGTCTCCGGTCCGGAGGCCACCTTGAGGACGTGCCGGATAGCCCCAGAATCCACCTCGGCGTAGCGCACCATCATGGTGGCGCCATTGTTGCCTCGATGGGTCCCGTTGTTCCTGCGGTTGTCCGACCGACCAGTCCGTACGTGGAGCCCGTTGGAGGCGAGGTAAGTCACCGTCGCGCCGCGAGCGGTCCACCGACCGGCAGCCGGGTCATAGTCCGCGCCAGTCAGCGCTGTGACATAGCCACGATCACGGTCGAACACGGTCATGGCAGCGTCACTGGTATCAGCCGCCCGGGCTCTCCGCGGGATGCGCAGGGAGGCGAGTTCCGGCGGCCGCGAGGACGCCCCGGACACCCGCACGTCGAACTCCGGATCGCCCGGACCAGCACGGAAGACCGGCTGACCCCACTCGTTGGATCCCGTTCCCGCCAGGCGCAGGCACCCGCCGTCTGAGTCCGGCGCAGTCCTCAGGTACTCCAGGACTCGGCTCTCGAGGGGGCTCTGTGGCGCGTTCGCGGGCAGAGGTGTGTTCCACCAGCTATCGGCGGCAAAGGCCCTGAAGGACTTCACGGCGCTCGGCCGCACATCCGCCTCAGGCTCAGGCGCGTGGACACCGCCTAAGACCAGCGCACACACAATTGACGATGCAGCCAGCAAGGACCGACGGGAGGATCGGGTCAGCATTGCGAACACCCTGCCTGCCATCACGTGCAGTGGCAACTCGATCAGCTCACCAGCCGCGCGAGCGCCACTCGGGAAGCGACGGCCGCTCCGTGCCCAACGTCGAGTCGTTGCCGTGCCCGGGGTAGAACCAGGTGTCATCAGGTAACCGGCCGAACACTTTCTGCTCCACGTCGTCGATCAACGACCCGAAGGCCGCCGGGTCCGAGGTCTTCCCGACGCCGCCCGGGAACAGTGCGTCACCGGTGAAAAGGTGTGGGTGGTCCGCAGGGTCCTCGTACAGCAGAGCCACCGACCCCGGTGTGTGCCCCACCAGGTGGATCACCTCGAGACGTACCTCGCCGACCGAGACCGGGTCTCTGTCCGACAGCGGCTCATCGGTCGGTATCGGGATGCCACGGATGTCTTCTGCACCGGCTGCCGTCCGCGCCCCGGTCGCAGTCACGACCTCGGCCAGGGCCTGCCAATGGTCGCCGTGCTGGTGGGTGGTCACCACCCGGGCCAGCGGCCGGTCTCCGACCAGGGAGAGCAGCGTCGACGCGTCGTTGGCCGCGTCGATCAGGCACAGCTCACCGGTGCGACGGCACTCGAGCAGGTACGCGTTGTTGTCCATCCGCCCGACCGACACCTTGGTGATCGTCAGGGCGGTCAGCTCGCGCACGGCAGGCGGGCCGCCCGGGCTCACCTCACCGGTGTATGTCATCCGCGCAGCCTAACGACCGCGGGTCACACCCATTTCGGCGCCGCGGGGACCGGTCCGGCCGGACTGAGTGCCAGCCGATCATCGGAACCTCGCCCGGTCAGCCAGGCCACCAGCGCCGTCCGAGGCCCCGCCAGCTCCGGCCCCTCCGCGGCGACCTCCCACCGGCCCTCCCCGTCGGTCGCTACCAGCGTGCCCACCGGGCAGTCCCGCGCGTCGCGGAAGAGCGGCGAGAGCTGGTCGAGCGTGCGCGCCGCGAACTCGGGCGACCAGTCGTAGGTGGAGTAGCCGCTGCCCAGGTCGACGTGGTGGATCTCGACCTCACGCACACGCAGGGAGGGGATCTCCCAGCCGTACGCCGTCGCGCCGGACGCCAGGGCGACCTCCCGGTCCAAGCCCTCGTCCGGGAAGCCCGCGAATGACTGCAGGAGCCGCTCGGCCGAGTCGGTGAGGTCGAGCCGGATGTCGCCGATGTGCCGGCCTGCGCCTGCCTCGATGTCGGCGTCCCGGCCTTCCCGGCCCCCCGCGTACATCGGGACCTCCTCCCCGGTGCGCGCCCAGGCCACCAGGTTCACCATGCCGTCGGCGTTTCGGGCGATGTGGGTCAGCACGTGCGCGCGAGTCCACCCCGGCAGAAGTGACGGCTCGCGCAGTGCCGCGTCATCGAGAGCGTCGACCGTCAGCAGCAACCCGTCTGTCGCCGCCGCCATCTCGTCGAGCGCGGCGGCGAGGTCCATGGCGGCCGACCCTAACCTGTCGGTGCCCCCGCCTAGCCTGGATGGACCAACTCGGAGGAGGGCTGATGGCACCCCAGATGCAGGTGACCTTCGACTGCGCGGACGTACCCACCATGGTGCGGTTCTGGGCGGCGCTGCTCCGTTACGAGCCGGAACCACCACCACCACCGTTCAGCACATGGGAGGAGTTCGCAAGGGACAAGGGCATCCCGGAGGAGATGTGGGACGCCTGGGGCGCGGTGATCGACCCAGCCGGGGAGGGCCCGCGGTTCTTCTTCCAGCGGGTGCCGGAGCCCAAGACAGCGAAGAACCGGGTGCACCTCGACGTCAGGCTGAGCCGGCGCGAGGGCAGCGAGGGCATGGAGGCCGAGGTGGCGCGGGCTGAGGCGCTAGGTGCCCAGCGCGGCGACGAGCACGACGAGCTGGGCAGCCGTTGGGTGGTGATGCGCGACGTCGAGGGCAACGAGTTCTGCATCTCCTGAACGGGCTGAGCGGGCTGAGCCGGCCGTCTCGTGACCCGGCTCGTGACGGCGGTTGTCCGACCCGGCACCTAGCATGGCCGGGACATCTGACGTACGCCTGAGAAGGATCTTCGTGGACCAGCTGATCGTCCGAGGGGCGCGCGAGCACAACCTCAAGGACGTCTCTCTCGACCTGCCCCGGGACAGCCTGATCGTCTTCACCGGGCTGTCCGGCTCGGGCAAGTCGAGCCTCGCGTTCGACACCATCTTCGCCGAGGGCCAGCGGCGCTATGTCGAGTCGCTGTCGGCCTACGCCCGCCAGTTCCTCGGCCAGATGGACAAGCCCGACGTCGACTTCATCGAGGGCCTCTCCCCGGCCGTCTCGATCGACCAGAAGTCCACCAGCCGCAACCCCCGCTCGACCGTCGGCACGATCACCGAGGTCTACGACTACCTCCGCCTGCTGTTCGCCCGGGCCGGCCGGCCGCACTGCCCCACCTGCGGGGAGCCGGTCAGCCGGCAGACCCCGCAACAGATCGTCGACCGGGTGCTCGAGATGGAGGAGGGCACCCGGTTCCAGGTGCTGGCCCCGGTGGTACGCGGGCGCAAGGGGGAGTACGCGGAGCTGTTCCGTGAGCTGCAGACCAAGGGGTTCAGCCGGGCCCGGGTGGACGGCGCGACGATCTCCCTCGCGGAGCCGCCCAAGCTCGACAAGAAGCTCAAGCACTCCATCGACGTGGTGGTCGACCGGCTCACGGTCAAGCCCACCGCCAAGCGTCGGCTCACCGACTCCGTCGAGACCGCACTGAACCTGGCCGGCGGGATCGTGCTGCTCGACCTTGTCGACCTGCCCGAGAAGGCCAAGGACCGGGAGCGCCGGTTCTCCGAGAAGCTCGCCTGCCCCAACGACCACCCGCTCGCGATGGACGAGCTCGAGCCGCGGTCGTTCTCCTTCAACTCGCCCTACGGCGCCTGCCCCGAGTGCACCGGCATCGGCACCCGGCTCGAGGTGGACCCGGAGCTGATCGTTCCCGACGACGAGAAGTCTCTGGGCGAGGGCGCGGTCGCCCCCTGGGCGGCGGGCACCTCGTCGAGCGAGTACTTCCAGCGCCTCCTGCAGGCCCTCGCCGACGACCTCCGGATCAAGATGGACACCCCATGGCGCCGGCTTCCCCAGCGGGCCAGGGACGCGGTGCTGCACGGGCTCGACTACGAGGTCCACGTCAAGTACCGCAACCGCTACGGGCGCATGCGCAGCTACCACACCGGGTTCGAGGGCGCGATCCCGTTCGTGCAGCGCCGCCACACCGAGACCGAGTCCGACTGGAGCCGCGACCGCTACCAGGGCTACATGCGCGAGGTGCCCTGCCCGGTGTGTCAGGGCAGCCGGCTGAAACCGGAGTCGCTGGCCGTCCTGCTCGGCGGCGCGTCCATCGCCGACGTGTGCCGCCTGCCGATCCGCGAGTGCGACGAGTTCCTGCGCACGGTCGACCTCACCGACCGCGAGCGCCAGATCGCCGAACGTGTCATCAAGGAGATCCACGCCCGGCTCGGGTTCCTGCTCGACGTCGGCCTGGACTACCTCTCGCTGGAGCGGCCGTCGGGCACCTTGTCCGGCGGGGAGGCACAACGGATCCGGCTGGCCACCCAGATCGGCGCGGGCCTGGTCGGGGTGCTGTATGTCCTGGACGAGCCGTCCATCGGCCTCCACCAGCGCGACAACCGCCGGCTCATCGAGACGCTCACCCGGCTGCGCGACCTCGGCAACACGCTGATCGTGGTCGAGCACGACGAGGACACGATCCGCAACGCCGACTGGGTCGTCGACATCGGACCCGGCGCCGGCGAGCACGGCGGCCAGATCGTAGTGTCCGGCACGGTGCAGGACCTACTGGCCTGCCCCGACTCGGCGACGGGGGCGTACCTCTCCCGGCGCCGAACCATCCCCACACCAGCGGTCCGGCGACCGCGCACCAGGGGTCGCGACCTCACGGTTCTAGGCGCCCGCGAGCACAACCTGCAGGGCATTGACGTGGTGTTCCCGCTCGGCTGCTTCGTGGCCGTCACCGGCGTCAGCGGCTCGGGCAAGTCGACACTGGTCAACGACATCCTCTACACCTCGCTGGCGCAGAAGCTCCACGGCGCGCGCACCGTCCCCGGCCGGCACAAGACCATCAAGGGGCTCGAGCACGTCGACAAGGTCGTGCACGTCGACCAGAGCCCGATCGGGCGCACCCCGCGGTCCAACCCGGCGACGTACACCGGTGTGTTCGACCACATGCGGCGGCTGTTCGCGGAGACCACCGAAGCCAAGATCCGCGGCTACCTGCCCGGGCGGTTCTCGTTCAACGTCAAGGGCGGGCGCTGCGAGGCCTGCTCCGGCGACGGCACCATCAAGATCGAGATGAACTTCCTCCCCGACGTCTACGTGCCGTGCGAGGTCTGCCACGGCGCGCGGTACAACCGCGAGACGCTCGAGGTGCACTTCAAGAGCCGGACCATCGCCGAGGTGCTCGACATGCCGATCGAGGAGGCCGCTGAGTTCTTCGCCGCGGTCCCCGCGATCGCTCGCCACCTCAACACGCTCAACGACGTCGGTCTCGGATACGTACGTCTCGGCCAGCCCGCTCCGACGCTCTCCGGCGGCGAGGCGCAGCGGGTCAAGCTCGCGTCTGAGCTGCAGAAGCGCTCCACGGGACGCACCGTCTACGTCCTCGACGAGCCGACGACCGGCCTGCACTTCGAGGACATCTCCAAGCTGCTCACGGTGCTCGACGGCCTGGCCGACAAGGGCAACACCGTCATCGTCATCGAGCACAACCTCGACGTCATCAAGACCGCGGACTGGGTCATCGACATGGGTCCGGAAGGCGGCAGCGGGGGCGGTTGGGTGGTCGCGGAAGGCACCCCCGAGGATGTCGCTGTCGTGCCCGGCAGCCACACCGGGCTCTTCCTGAAGAACGTGCTGGGGGAGCGGCTGCAGAGCCCGCCAGCGGCCAGGCGGCGGAGCAAGCGGGTCGCCGTCGCTGGCTGATGTGAACCACAACCAGGCTTCGTACGTTGTTCCTGCCGTCGCCGTCCGCATCTCAGGAGCCGTTATGTCGACAGACCGCACCCGGTCCCTCCCGGAAGCCCGCACCGAGCCGCATGCTGCGGCTGATCCAAGCCGGCGACAAGCCCTCTCTCTCGCAGCGGGAGTTGGTGCCATCGGCTTGCTCGCCGCCTGTGGCGGCGGCGACACCACGGCGGAGCCGGATGCCGGGGGATCGGGGAATGAAGCAGACACCCCGTCGGAGACCGGCTCGAGTAGCCCGGAGGGTGGGGACGGGGGCGGCGCGGGCTCCGGCGGCGCGCTGGTCGCTGCCGCCGAGGTGCCGGTTGGCGGCGGCGTAATCCTCGATCAGCAGAAGGTCGTCGTCACTCAGCCGACGAAGGGCACCTTCAAGGGATTCACCGCGATCTGCACCCACCAGTCCTGCACCGTGGCGAGCGTCAAGAACGGAACGATCAGCTGTGCCTGCCACGGAAGCTCGTTCAGTGCGACCGACGGATCGGTGAAGACTGGTCCGGCCACCCGGCCTCTAAGGGAGGTCGCGGTCACCGTCGAGGGGGACCAGGTCGTCGAGTCGTGA
>JACCUZ010000108.1 GCA_013698395.1 Sporichthyaceae bacterium | reverse complement strand
TCCTTGAGCGCGAGGTCGACACCGGCGAACTCGGGTGGGCCGAGGAACGCGAGCGACCCGGTCTGCGGGAGCAGGGTGCCGATCTTGAGCGTTCCGTCGCCCTTGGCGCCTGCGGGCGCCTCGCTCGACGCTGAGGTACCTGAGGCCTTCGGCTCCTCGGTGGTTGTGCCGCCGTCGTCGCCGCACGCGGTGAGCACGAGACCGGCAACACCGAGGACCGCAACCGACCGCCAGAGTGGGGTGGGGAGGATCATGAACCAGCTCCTTTGGAAGGGTTCGCGGACCAGCGTGGGCCGCTCAGAGTCTTCCTAATCTACCGAACGGGCTGTATCGAAGCGGCACAAGTGGCACGTTTGGGTGTCACGTCGTTGTCAAGTCGTGACCTAAACGGGTCACAAGCGCCCGTTCAGGGCGTGTCGGCGGCCGAACCGGTGGCTGGTTCGTCGGCCAGCACCAGCTCGGCGACCTGCCGCATCGAGAGCCGCCGGTCCATCGACGTCCGCTGCACCCAGCGGTAGGCACCGGCCTCGTCCAGGCCGTGCCGAGCCTGCAGCACGCCCTTCGCCCGGTCCACCAGCTTGCGCGTCTCCAGCCGCTCGCGTAGATCGCCGACCTCGCGCTCCAGGGTCACCAACTCCTCGAAGCGGCCGAGGGCCAGCTCGACGGCCGGGAGCAGGTCGCTCCGACTGAACGGCTTCACGACGTACGCCATCGCTCCCGCCTCCCGCGCCCGCTCCACCAGCTCCCGCTGCGAGAAGGCGGTGAGCATCACCACTGGGGCGATCCGGGCAGCGGCGATGCGCTCGGCCGCGGTGATGCCGTCCAGGCGCGGCATCTTCACGTCCATCACGACCAGGTCGGGTCGGTGCTCCTCGACGAGCGCAACAGCCTGCGCGCCGTCGCGCGCCTCGCCGACGACGAGGAAGCCCTCCTCCTCGAGCATCTCCTTGAGGTCCAGGCGGATCAGCGCCTCGTCCTCGGCGATGACGACCCGTCTCATGGCGCCGCAGGCTATCCAGGCCGGGGTCCGGCGATGGCACACTGGGCGCGGCCGCTCGCCCGCCCCGATAGGCCAACTGGCAGAGCCGATGGTCTCAAACACCATTCAGTGTGGGTTCGAATCCCACTCGGGGCACTCCTGTGATCCACCGGAGGTGCCTGCCGTGCTGCTCGGCTTCGCCGTCCCGCAGGCCGGCTCCTGGGCCACACCCGAGCACATCGTCGCGACCGCCCAGCGGGCCGAGGAGCTCGGGTACGCCTCGCTCTGGACGTTCCAGCGGCTGCTCTACCCTGCCGATCCGGCCGGCAGTGCCCAGCCGGAGCGGTGGTCTCCGGTGTACCGCAGCGTCCACGACCCGATGGTGACCCTGGCGTTCCTCGCCGCGCACACCACTCGGGTGCGGCTGGGCGTGGCCGTGCTCAACATGCCGTGGTTCTCCCCGCTGCTGCTGGCCAAGCAGGCGGCCACCCTCGACGCCGTCTCGGGTGGTCGGCTCGACGTCGGGCTGGGACTGGGCTGGGCGAGGGAGGAGTACGCCGCGACCGGCGCACCGCAGGACCGGCGCGGTGAGCGGGCCGAGGATTTCGTGCGCACGCTGCAGGCGATCTGGACCCAGGACGTCGTCGACTGGACGGGGAAGTTCTCCGAGCTGCGCGGCGTACGCGTGGAACCCCGGCCGGTGCAGCACCCGCACCCACCGATCCTGCTCGGCGGCAGTGCCGAGCCGGCTCTGCGCAGGGCGGGCAGGCTGACCGACGGCTGGATCAGCAGCAGCGGACAGGACCTCACCTCGATCGGCTCTGCGATCGACGTCGTCCGCTCCGGAGCCAGGGAGGCGGGGCGGGACCCCGCCGCGCTGCGGTTCGTCTGCCGCGGGGCGGTACGGGTACGGGAGGCGGGTCGGGCCGAGCGCCGGCCGCTGTCCGGGTCGTACGACGAGATCCGCGCCGACCTCGAGGTGCTAGCGGGTCAGGGAGTGACGGAGACGTTCCTCGACCTGAACTTCGACAGCCAGGTCGGGACCGTCGAAGCCGACGCGCACGCGTCGGTGCGCCGCGCGCACGAGCTGCTCGAGGCGCTTGCGCCGTGACCGACGAGAGCCGCCGTACGGACACCGTCCGCCGGCGTGTCGAGGTGACCGGCGAGGTGCAGGGGGTGTTCTACCGGGACACCTGCCGGCGGGAGGCCGCGGAACTAGGCGTAGCCGGATGGATCCGCAACCGCAGGGACGGCAGTGTGGAGGCGGTCTTCCAGGGCCGGCCCGCGGCGGTGGACGCTCTGGTCGCGTGGGCGCGCTCCGGGCCGCCCACCGCCCGCGTCGACACCGTCGCGGTGCATGACGAGGAGCCCGAGGACCTGACCGGTTTCACGGTCCGCTGACCGACCGGTCCCCCCACGCCGCCAGCCCGCTCGCCGC
>JACCUZ010000103.1 GCA_013698395.1 Sporichthyaceae bacterium | reverse complement strand
CACGCGACCCAGCCGGCGATGCCCGCGAGCTCGGGTGGCAGGCCGCCGGGGGAGAGGCTGACGTCGCTTAGCCCGACCCGGCCGCCGGGCCTGAGGACCCGGGCCAGCTCGGCCGCTGCAGTCTGCTTGTCCGGGAACGTGCAGAAGGCGCACTCGCAGATGATCGCGTCGAACACGGCGTCCTCGAACGGCAACCGCTCGGCGTCCCCGAGGTGGAAGCAGACTCGCTCACCCAGTCCCGCTGTCTGCACGACCGCCGTCGCGCGCTCGAGGGCGGCGGCAGCGAGGTCGACGCCGTCGACCGTCACCCCGAACTCCTGCGCGAGCAGCACGGCCGTGGCACCCGGGCCGGTCGCCACGTCGAGGACACGCTGCCCGGCGCGCAGTCCCGTGAGGCCGGCGAGCCGGCGGGTCAGCGCACGCCCGCCCGGGTGGTAGCTCTCACCCAGGACCACCGCGACCAGGTCGGTGGAGTAGGCCGCGGCGCAGCACGCCTTGGCCTCCGCCGGGGAGACGGACCTGGTCACCGGACCGGCTGTCCGACGTTGGTGCTGTCCGGGGCGATCGGACCGCCCGGCCTGCCGTTGGTGACGGCGATCCGTGAACCGTACGGCGAGGGTGCGAGTAGCGGCTGGAGTGGCGTGGCGTTGGGCACGACGTCGGCTACCGCGACGCCGGACATCTGCGCGCGGACCTGTTCGCGGTAGCCCACGGAGTTGTAGGCGCAGAACGGGATCAGCCGTCCGTCGGGGGTGATCTCCTCCACGCAGCACTTCATCAGGGTGCGGACGTTGAGGGTGTAGGGGTCCTGGAAGTCCTGGATCACGATCATGAAGGCCTTGTCGTTGATCTCCTTGACCACCTGGGGCTGGTCGAGCCCGCACGCGGCGCACTCGAGCTGCTCGGCGGTCAGCGTCAGCTGGTCGGCGGTGGTCTGGGTGCCCATGAACGCCGAGGCGCTCCACAGCTTCTCCAGCGCCTGGCGCACTCCCTGGTCGGGCAGCACCCGGTTGGAAACGTAGTCCAGGTAGTCCTCGATCTGGATCAGCCGGGGGATTGGTACCACCGTGGTCTCGCCGGTCTCTGGATCCTGGTCGACGATCAGGTAGGTGATCGACCGGCAGGTCGGGAAGCAGCACGGTACCGGGAAGAAGTCGCTCGGGCGGAACCACTCCGGCAGCTGGGCGGCGATGCCATGGATGATGTCGGAGTTGGTCAGCCGGGTCATCGGGTCGAACTCCACGTGTCGACCGGAGTGGGTGACCGGCTGGAAGGCGACCGACCGTATGGCGGGGTGCTCGATGCCGTAGCGGATGATGGCGCCGAGCTCGTCCTCGTTCATATCCTTCTCGACCGCCGCGACCAGCGTCACGGTCAGGCCGGCCGCGGCGCAGTTGTCCAACGCGGCCCGCTTGCGGTCGCGCAGGTCCGTGCCGCGGATCGCGAGATGGGTGTCCTGCTTGAACCCGTCGAATTGCAGGTAGATGTTCAGCGCCTTCCCATGGCGGCCGTTGCGCTCACCCAGTGCACGCACGAATGCCTTGTCGGTGGCCAGCCGGATGCCGTTGGTGTTGAGGTTGACATTTCGGATCGGCTTGTCCTGCGCGAGATCGATCATCGCCAGGATGTCCTTGTGGATGGTCGGTTCCCCGCCGGAGAACATCACCATCTCGGCCTCCCCTTCGGAGGCGACGAACACGTCGAGCATCGCGTCGCACTGCTCGAGGGTGATGGAGTAGCCGTCGGGCTGGTGACCGGAGTCGGCGAAGCAGATCGGGCAGTCCAGGTTGCAGCTGGTGTTGACCTCCACGATGCCCAGGCAGGCGTGCTGCTTGTGCTCCGGGCACAGCCCACAGTCCGAGGGGCAGCCGTCCTTCACCTCGGTCTGGAAGGTCAGCGGGATGGTGCCCGGCTTGTTGAACCGGGCCGACTCGATATACATCTGCGCGTCGCCGTACACCAGCGCCTCGAACGTCCCGTGCTCCTTGCAGCGCTTGCGCAGGTACACCTTGCCCTCGCGGATGTTGACCTGCCCGTCCACCACCACTTTGCACACCGGGCAGATCGACTTCGTGTACTCCAGGAAAACCTCGTCACGATCCACCTTCGCCGGTGGAGTCGGTGCTGGATCGGTCGCGGTCATGCGGGCTCCTCTCGCCCCAACGGAACCCGCCGACGGTCGCCGGTCCTTCCGGGCGAGAAGGACCGACCGGACCGGGGTCGGATCAGCGTGCACCACGTCGGGCCGGGTGGTCGGGCACGCTGCGGGGGGGCCGCGAAGTTCCTCCCTCATGACCGAGTCAGGACCGAAGGGCCGCCGTCCTCCCAGTCGGGTTGTGGCCGCCGGGCTGTCCGCGATCGCCGTAGTCGCGACCTACGCCTGGAACCCTGAGCTCGTCCGGTCCAC
>JACCUZ010000068.1 GCA_013698395.1 Sporichthyaceae bacterium | reverse complement strand
GCCCTGCAGCCCTCCTGCTGATCCTCGCTCTCGCCGTCGGGCTCTCCGGCTTCGCGTGGTTCTACGCCGCCGTGCTGTCCAAGACGACGACGCCGGGCCTGCTCAACCTCACCCGTACGGAGGCCGCCGACAAGGCCGCCGCGTCCGGGCTCGGCGTAGATGTCATCGAACGCAGGTACGACGAGGTGGTCCCGGCCGGCAGCGTCCTGGACACCGACCCCGGTCCGGGACAGAGCATCGACAAGGACGGCACTGTGGGGCTCGTCCTGTCCCGCGGCCCCGAGCGCTACGAGGTCCCCGCGCTGCGCGGGCGCACCGAAGAAGCGGCGCGGCGCCTGCTCGAGGAGACCAACCTGGCAGTGGGGAACTCCGAGCACCGCTACCACGGCAAGATCGAGCGCGGGTCGGTCATCGACACCGACCCGGCTGCGGGGACGTCGCTCAAACCGGGGACCGCGGTCGTCCTGGTGATCAGCGACGGCAAGGAACCCGTGGCCGTGCCCAACGTGGTCACCCTCCCCGTCGAGGAGGCCACCAAGGCGCTGACGGCCGCCGACCTGCGCGCGAACATCACCGAGAAGTTCGACGAGACCGTCCCGGCGGGTGCCGTGGTGAGCCAGGACCCCGCAAACGGCACCGCCGACAAGAACTCCATCGTGGAACTCGTGGTCTCCAAGGGACCCCCGCTGGTCGAGGTGCCGCAGGTCGTCGGCAAGAACGTGGCCGAGGCGCAGCAGATCATCACCGACGCCGGGTTCGTGCCCGCGCCGCAGCAGCTCCCCGGTGGGCCCGGCACCGTGCTCAACCAGGACCCTGGTGGCGGCAGCAAGCAGCCGAAGGGCACGACCATCACGCTGTACGTGTTCTAGGCCGTACGCCCGGGGTCTCTCGGGACGAGACGGTCCCGAACGCGTCCGGCGCCCGCACTACCCTCGTCGCCGTGGTCGTCGTCATGTCCCCCGGTGCGTCTGACAAGGAGATTGCCGGTGTCGTAGCGCTCGTCGAGCAGTCCGGTGGCGAGGCGTTCGTCAGCCGTGGCGTATCGCGCACCATCGTCGGACTGGTCGGGGACATCGAGGCCTTCCAGGGCTTGAACCTGAGGGCGATGCCCGGCGTCGCTGACGTGATCCGGGTGTCCGCCCCGTACAAGCTGGTAAGCCGGATCCACCACCCGCAGATGTCCACGGTGTACGTCGCCGGCGTGCCGATCGGTCCGGACACGTTCACCTTGATCGCCGGGCCGTGCGCGGTCGAGACCCCGCAGCAGACCCTCGAGGCCGCCGAGATGGCCAAGGCGGCCGGGGCGACCCTGTTGCGTGGTGGGGCCTACAAACCGCGCACGTCGCCCTATGCCTTCCAGGGACTCGGCGAGGCGGGGCTGAAGATCCTGGCCGACGTGCGCGAGGCGACCGGTCTGCCCGTCGTGACCGAGGTCGTCGACGCGCACGACGTGGACCTGGTGGCGGGCTACGCCGACATGCTCCAGGTCGGTACGCGGAACATGCAGAACTTCGGCCTGCTCCAGGCCGTCGGACAGTCCGGCAAACCGGTGATGCTCAAGCGAGGCATGCAGGCCACGATCGAAGAGTGGCTGATGGCAGCGGAGTACATCGCGCAGCGCGGCAACCTCGACATCGTGTTGTGCGAACGCGGCATCCGGACGTTCGAGACAGCCACCCGCAACACCCTCGACGTGAGCTCGGTCCCCGTCTCGCACGACCTCTCGCACTTGCCGGTCATGGTCGACCCGTCGCACTCCGGCGGCCGGCGTGACCTTGTGGTTCCGCTGTCGCGGGCCGCGATCGCCGTCGGGGCCGACGGCATCATCGTCGACGTGCACCCCCACCCGGAGCAGGCGCTCTGCGACGGCCCGCAGGCGCTGGTCGACGACGACCTTCGCGCGTTGGCGGCGGCTGTCCGCCAGCTGCCGCCACTGATGGGCCGGCGCCCGGCTACCGCTGCGACGCCAGCACCTCGCTGAGCACCTGACCGGCCTGCTCGACCTCGTCGTCCCCGACGTCGAGGTGGGTGAGCGCCCGCGCGTGCGTCGCGTCCAGCGCGCCGATGAGCAAGCCCCGCTCCCGGCACGCGGCGACAAGCGCCTTCGCGTCGGGCACCCGGATCACGACGATGTTGGTGTCGACCTCGGACGGGTCGAGTGCACCCGGCGCGGCCGCCGCGACGGTCTCTGCGAGCCGCCGCGCTCGCTTGTGGTCCTCGGCGAGCCGGTCGAGATGGTGGTCGAGCGCGTGCAGACCGCCGGCGGCGAGGATGCCCACCTGACGCATCCCTCCGCCGAGCCGCTTGCGCCAGACTCGAGCCTCGGCGACCCGCTCAGCGCTCGCGGCCAGCAGCGACCCGACCGGCGCGCCCAGCCCCTTGGAGAGGCAGACGCTCACGGTGTCGAACAGCCGGCCGTACGTCGACAGCGCCACTCCGGTGACGGCATGGGCGTTCCAGAGTCGGGCACCGTCGAGGTGCATCAAGACCCCCGCAGCAGCGGTGACCTCGCGCAGCCGCTCGAGTTCCGCGAACGGCTGCACCGTGCCGCCGCCGAAGTTGTGCGTGTCCTCGACGGTGACCGCCACGGTCGAGACCAGGTACGGCCCCGCGTCCGGTCGCATCATCCCCGCCACCTGCTCGGCGTCGATGCGCCCCCGCGGGGCGGACCAGGTGCGGGTGGTGATGCCGGACAGGGCGGCAGCCGCCCCCAGCTCGGCGCGTACGACATGGGCGTCGACGTCACAGAGCAGTTCCTGGCCGGGCCGCACCAGCAGCCGCAGCCCGAGCTGGTTGGCCATCGAACCGGTGGGCGTGAACAGTGCCGCCTCATGACCGAGCAGCTCCGCGACCCGCCGCTCCAGCTCGTTGACGGTCGGGTCCTCGCCGTAGACGTCGTCGCCGACCGGTGCCGCCACCATCGCGGCACGCATCGCCGCGGTCGGGCGGGTGACGGTGTCGCTGCGCAGGTCGACCGTCACCCGCACGACCTTAACCGCCCACCGACCGCCGCTCGGCGGTGGCGAAGACCACGACGTTGGACTGGTAGCCGCCGCGGGACCTGTCGTAGCGCCCGCCGCACGTGATCAGCCGGAGCTCGCGCGCCAGGGTCGGCAGGTAGACCTTCGCCACGGGGAACCTGGCCCGCAGGAACAGCTCGACCCGCGTCACCCGGAACGTCACGCTGGACCCGTCAGCCCGGTCGACGATGACGCGGGTCCCAGCCCGGACACCGGCGAGACCACTGAAGATGGCCGGCCCCTGCGGTGAGTCGACGTGGCCGAGGATGACGGCAGATCCCGGCTCGCCGGGGCGCGGACCGTCCCGGTACCACCCCGCGCGCTGCCAGTCCTTGGGCACCTCGACTGTCTTGTCGGCTCGCCGGTCGAGGAACTCCAGCGTGCTGTCGACCCCCAGGTCGGGGATCCGCACGCGCCGGGGAGCTGGCACCGAAGGCAGCTTTTGTGCGGACCGGAAGTCCCGCAGCCCTTGGGGCACCGACACCGTCGAGCTGGCCGTCGGCCGGTCCTGGCCCGCCGATGCGTCCACTCTGCCGTCGGCAGTGCCGCACCCGGTGACCAGCGCCACAGCGAGGACGGCGGGAGCAGCAGCGCCAGCGGCGCGGGTCGCCCGGGAGGCGCCGCTGCGCCGTAGTAGTCGGTGCCCGGTCAATGCCCCGCGGTTCCGCCGCCACCGGTCCCGGCGCCCCCGCGGGGAGCAGATCCGGCCATGCTCCCTTCGAGCGCCTCCGCCAGGGTGTTGGCAATCGCGAACATGTGGTCGTACCCCTCGTACGCCAGATCGTGGGACGTGCTGTAGTCCTTGGCTGCGTACGCAGTCACCTGCTGGAGCAGCTGCTGGTCGTGCTGCCTGAGGGCGGCGATGACCGTGTCCGCCGCCACCTTGCCGCCGGACACGGCAGGGAGCACGGCGCCGAGCTGGCGGGGGAACTCGTCCAGTGTTGTGCGCGCCCGCGCCTGCGCCTCGTCGTCGGCGTCCGCGACGGCAACGGAGAACGTGACGACGGCGTTGATGTGGGCCGCCCAGATGCGGCTGAACTCCTTGCCGGT
Source organism: Sporichthyaceae bacterium (assembly GCA_013698395.1). Lineage (GTDB taxonomy): Bacteria > Actinomycetota > Actinomycetes > JACCUZ01 > JACCUZ01 > JACCUZ01. The sequence goes on along the minus strand of JACCUZ010000068.1, from coordinate 928 downwards.
CTTGGTGCCGAGGGCGCCCTGCATCGCCGCGATGATCTCCTGGGTGTTCTCGTTGAGAGCGCCGGCCGCAGCCTCGGCTGCCGCGTTGCCGGACACCACGGCACGGGTGGCGTCGAAGGCCAGCTCGACGTGCTCACCGAGCAGGCGACCCAGGGCCGACCGCAGCTCCGCCGGTGCGCTGTCGAACCCGGCGGGCAGCTCACCCGATCCGGGCGACACAGCGGCGCCGGAGATCGCCTTGCCGGTGCCGAACATGGCGGCGTACGCAGTGCGCTCGCCCGCGAAGGCTGCCGCGTAGTCACCGGCCGCGTACGCGTCGGTGACGTCGATCAGGTGCTGGATGTGTCCGCCCACGTCATCGGCCACCGCGTCCGACGCCAGTTCGCCCTCGGTCACCTCACTGATGAACTCCCCGTACTTGGCGGAGTAGCTGTCGAGGTCGGCCTTGGCGGCGTCCATGGCTGCGTCGTCGTCATCGGCCACCCCCTTGCTGTACGCCGTCAGGGACTGGACGTGCTCGGTCCACAACCCGCTGAACTTCGACGCCGTCTCCTCCCCGTACACCGTGGACACAGCCCCGCTGAGCTCCTCGGTGTTGCGCTGGAGAGCCCCGTCGGCCGCCTCGACGAACTCCGGTTCCCCGTCGACCGAGCCGCGCATCAGGCGGACCATGAGGATGGCGTGGTGGCCCAGCAGCTTCTCCATGAGCAGGCGCACATCGCGGGGCGTGGCGGCAGCTGCGACGGTGTCCCCGTGCTCCTCCTCGTGCGTCGCGGAACTGCTCGGAGAGCTGTCCGAGGCGCTCTTCGGGGATGGTGATGACGAGCCGCTCCCTTGGTCCGTGTCCGACCCCGATGAGCACGCTGCGCTCACCAGGGCGAGTAGAAGGACGAGCACCGCGCTGCGCGGACCCTGGCTACGACCGGTC
>JACCUZ010000052.1 GCA_013698395.1 Sporichthyaceae bacterium | reverse complement strand
GTCTACGCCACCGTCGACAAGGCAGCCATGCAGATCGGTGGGCTGGTGAGCGAGGCGCTCTCGGCGGTCGGGGTCGCGCACCGGCTGCAGTACGCCGGGAGCATGTTCTCGGTCTTCTTCACCGACGCGGGCGGCGGATCGCACGGAGCGGTCACCGACTTCGAGGGCGCCAAGCGTCAGGACCTCTTCCGCTACGCGGCGTTCTTCCACGCCATGCTCGACCGGGGGGTCTACCTGCCACCCTCGGCGTTCGAGTCGTGGTTCCTTTCCGCGGCGCACGACGACGACGCTCTGGCGCGCATCGTCGACGCACTTCCAGCGGCCGCTAGGGCTGCGGCTGACGCCCATCCGGAAGAGAGCCGATGACCCAGAGCCCCGACTCCATGCTCACCGTGGTGCACGTGCTGCGCCACGGCGAGGTCCACAACCCTCAGGGGGTCCTCTACGGGAGGCTCCCGGGCTACCACCTCTCCGACCTGGGCCGGGAGATGGCCGAACGCGTGTCCCAGCACCTGCGGGCCTCCGACATCGTCCACCTCGTCTCCTCGCCCCTGGAGCGCGCACAGGAGACGGCCGAGCCGTCGGCCCGGGTGTTGGGACTTCCGGTGGGCACCGACGAGCGGCTCATCGAGGCAGGCAACGTGTTCGAGGGCAAGACCTTCGGGGTGGGCGATGGGTCGCTGCGCCGCCCCGAGCACTGGATCCACCTGCGCAACCCGCTGCGCCCCTCATGGGGCGAGCCCTATGTGGAGATCGCGAGGCGGATGATGGCGGCGGTCGAGACGGCCCGCGACGCCGCACGCGGACACGAGGCGCTGTGCGTGAGCCACCAGCTGCCCATCTGGACCGCGCGGTCGGTGGCCACAGGCCGCCGGCTCTGGCACGACCCGCGCAACCGTCAGTGCGCCCTGGCCTCGCTGACCTCCTTCACCTACCGAGGTGAGCAGCTCGTGTCGGTGTCCTACGAGGAGCCGGCCCGCGACCTCCTGCCCAAGCCGGTGGCCACCGGCAAGAAGTTCGCCGCCGGGGCCTGATGCGCCGGGCCTGCCTGTGCCGTGCGGTCGCTGCGCTCGCGCTCCTCCTAGCCCTCGCGGCGTGCTCGCGCGGGTCGGGGGCGAGCGCCGTGGCCGACCAGGGCTACGTCTCCGGCGACGGAACCGTCCGTACCGTGCCCGTCCGCGAGCGCGCCGCCCCCGTCCGCTTCAGCGGCAGCACTCTCGACGGTGCCCGGTTCGACCTGCGCGACCACCGCGGCGACGTGGTGGTCGTCAACGTCTGGGGATCGTGGTGCCCGCCGTGCATCGCCGAGGCGCCGGTCCTCCAGCAGGTCTGGGAGCAGACGCGCGGGGCCGGCGTGCAGTTCGTCGGCATCGACTTCAACGACAACCGGGCCGCGGCGCTGGCCCATGAGCGACGGTTCGGCGTGACCTATCCCAGCGTCGAGGACGAGTCGGGCCAGGTCCTGCTCACGCTGCGCGGGTCCCTCCCGCCCAAGGCGGTGCCGAGCACGCTGGTCCTGGACCGTCGTGGCCGGGTCGCCGCTCGGGTGCTCGGACAGGTGTCCGGCCCGACACTGCGCACCCTGCTGCGGGACGCGCTGGCCGAGCAGGACACCCCGTGAGCCTGCAGGAGACCATCACCGACGGCTCGCTGCTGCTGGCGGTGCCCCTGGCGCTGGTCGCCGGGGTGGTCTCCTTCGCTTCGCCCTGCGTGCTCCCGCTCGTGCCGGGCTACCTGTCCTACGTGACCGGCCTGAGCGCCGCCGAGGTCTTCGACGAGTCGTCCCGGCGTCGGGCCAGGCTGGTCGCGGGCGCGCTGCTCTTCGTGGGCGGGTTCACGCTGGTCTTCGTGAGCGCAGGTGTCCTGCTCGGCAGCTTCGGTGGCTTCCTGCTGGAGCACCAGCGCACGCTGCAGCGCATCCTCGGGGCCGCGACCATTGCCCTCGGTCTGGCCTTCGCCGGCGGGCTGCCATGGCTGCAGCGCGACGTCCGTCTTCGCCGCCGGCCCACTGCGGGTCTGGCCGGGGCACCTGTGCTGGGCGTCCTCTTCGGGCTGGGCTGGACGCCGTGCATCGGGCCCACGCTGGGCGCGGTCATGGCACTGGGCATCGACAGCGGCACGGCGGTGCGCGGTGGCCTGCTCGCCGTCGTCTACTGCATCGGTCTCGGCCTTCCGTTCGTCCTGACTGCGCTGGCCTTCGGCCGGGCGATGACCGTGTTCGGTTGGGTGCGCCGTCATTCCCGCGCCGTGATGCGCGCCGGAGGCCTGATGCTGGTCACGATCGGGGTGCTGCTGGTCACCGGAGCCTGGAACGACCTGACCACGGCGCTCCAGGTGTGGGTGGCAGGCTTCACCCCGGCGGTCTGACGTGTTGGACACGCGTCAGGACGGCCCCTCGGCGCTGCGCCCAGCCGAGTTCGCCCGCTGGTCGTGGCGCCAGCTCACCTCGATGCGTACGGCCCTGGTGCTGCTCTTCCTCCTGACCCTTGCCGCGTTGCCGGGTTCCTTGGTGCCGCAACGGTCGGTGGACCCGGCGCGGGTGGCCCAGTTCGTCGACGATCACCCGAGCCTGTCTGCCCTCTACGAGCGGCTGTCGCTGTTCGATGTCTACTCCTCGCCATGGTTCGCGGCGATCTACCTGCTGCTGTTCGTCTCGCTCCTGGGCTGTGTGCTGCCCCGGAGCCGGTCGCACTGGTCCGCGGTGCGTGCTCGGCCGCCGGCCGCGCCGCGCAACCTCGACCGGCTGCCGGTGCACCGGGCCTGGACCACCGACGAGGAGCCGGGCGCCGTGCTCGCGACCGCCCGCACGGTGGTCCAGGCTGAGCGGTTCCGGGTCGACTCCCTCGACGACTCCATCTCGGCGGAGTCCGGCCACTGGCGCGAGACCGGCAACCTCGTGTTCCACCTGGCCCTGCTGCTCCTGCTCGTGGGCGTCGCCGCGGGCAGCCTCTTCGGGTTCAGGGCCAACGTGCTGGTGGTGGAAGGACGCGGGTTCAGCAACAGCGTCCCCGCGTACGACACCTTCACCGGCGGTGCGGCGTTCGACGACGGGTCGCTCGCACCCTTCACCGTCACCCTCGACGACCTGGCGGTGCGCTACCAGAAGGACGGTGACCAGCGCGGCGCACCCAGGGACTTCCGGGCGTCGGTGACCTACACGACCGAGCCGGGCGCACCACGACAGCGAGCCGTTCTGCGGGTGAACCACCCGCTCGTCGTCGACGGCACGAAGGTCTTCCTGCTGGGCAACGGCTACGCGCCGGTCTTCACCGTCCGCGACGCGAGCGGGACGGAGGTGTTCTCCGGCCCGGTGCCCTTCCTGTCGCGTGACGGCAACATGGCGTCGACCGGCGTCGTCAAGGTGCCGGGCGCGCGGCCCGAGCAGCTCGGCTTCGAGGGGGTGTTCCTGCCCACCGCGGTGCTCGACCGACGGCTCGGGCCGGTGTCGGTGTTCCCGGGGTTGCGGCTGCCCCGCGCGGTGCTCTCCGCATGGACCGGTGACCTCGGCATCGACGACGGCCGGCCGGAGTCGGTCTACTCCCTCGACACCTCGGGGATGGACCGGGTCACCGGAGCCAGCGGGCAGCCGCTGGCCCAGTCGCTCGCTCCGGGGGCGACGATGGAGCTTCCCGACGGCGCCAGCATCACCTTCGACGGGGTGCGCCGCTGGGCCGCCCTGCAGGTCGCGCGCAACCCCGGCACCCGGCCGGCACTGCTCGCGTCCGTGCTCGCCCTCGCCGGGCTGATGCTGTCGCTGTTCGTGCGGCGCCGACGAGTGTGGGTGCGGGCCACCGCCACCGACGACGGGCGTACGCTCGTCGAAGTCGCCGGGCTGGCCCGCAGCGAGGGGGAGGGCCGGGAGGTGCTCGCCGGCGAGGTCGCCGCAATCGCCGAGGCGATCCGGACGACGACGACGCCGAGGGAGACGACGCGTGAGCGCTGAGGTCCTGGCCGGGTTCAGCAACGACCTGCTGTACGCCGCGATGGCCGTCTACGCCTTGGCCATGACGTGCTTCGCGGGAGAGCTGGCGTTCTCCGGTCCGCGGCGCCGGGTGGCCCAGGAAGAGCCGGTCCGGTCGATGGTGCCCGTGGGTGTTGGCGGGTCCGGCCTCCCGGAGTACGTCGAGCAGCCGGCCACGACCGGGAAGCTGCCGGGCCGAAGCGATCGGGCGTCGCGACTGGGCCGGGTCGGCGTCTCGCTGACGGTGCTCGCCTTCGGGCTGCACCTGGGGTCAGTCGTCGCGCGCGGGCTGTCCGCGGAGCGCGCGCCCTGGGGGAACATGTTCGAGTTCTCGGTGACCGGCGCCCTCGCCGTCACCGGGATCTGGCTCGCCGCGCTGACGCGCAAGGACCTGCGTTACCTGGGCACGTTCGTGGTGCTCCCTGTGCTGCTGACGCTGGGTCTCGCGGTCGCCGTTCTCTACACCGAGTCGGCGCAGCTGGTTCCGGCGCTGAAGTCGGTGTGGCTGGTCATCCACGTCTCCGCGGCCATCCTGGCGTCCGGGCTGTTCACGATCGGTTTTGCGCAGACGGTGTGCTTCCTCGTCCAGGAACACCGCGAACGCGCGTTCCTTCCGAAGCCCTCCTTCATGGACCGGTTCCCCGCCGCGGCGGCCCTGGACCGGTCGGCCTACCGGTTTCACGCGTTCGGCTACCCGATCTGGACCTTCGCCGTGATCGCCGGGGCAATCTGGGCCGAGAACGCGTGGGGACGGTACTGGGGTTGGGACCCCAAGGAGACCTGGGCGTTCATCACGTGGATGGTCTACACCGCCTACCTGCACGCCCGCGCGACCGCCGGCTGGAGGGGCCGCAGAGCGGCCTACGTCGCCCTGGTGGGATACGCGACGTTCCTGTTCAACTACCTGGTCGTGAACATCTGGCTGGTCGGGTTCCATTCCTACGCCGGCGTGGGCTGACCGCTCTGCGGACACTCAGCGAGTGGCCGGGGGCGGCTCGTCACCCTCCTCGTCGGCCGAGGGGGCCTCGTCGGGCGACGGCCGCGGCGGGGGGGTGGCGCGTAGTCCGCGCAGGAAGTCGGGGTCGTCGTCAGGGGCGAGTGACCGACCGCCGGGGCGGGGCCCGGTCGCCGGGCGAGGAGCCAGGCCCGGGAACCACCGACGGCCCTTCTTGCCGGCGATCAGCCAGGCGACCGGGCCGATCACCCAGATCAGCACGATCAGCGCCACCCAGGCCAGCTTCGGCAGCCCCTGGACCCGCTCGTCGTCGGTCTGCACCAGGTCGACCAGCGCGTAGACCGCCAGCGCGATCGGCAGCACGATCAGCAGAGCCCGCAGCATCGATGTCCTTTCTTCCACCTGGCAGCCTACGGTCGTGCGACTGCTTCTGATTGCCGACACCCATGTCCCGAAGCGGGCCCGGGATCTGCGCCGAACAGTTCCCTTCCGCCGATGTGCTCGTCTTCGGCCACAGCCACATCCCGTGGGACTCGACCACGGCGAGCGGGTTGGCGCGGCGCTGCACGACCTGGAGCTGCACCGGCTGCCACCGCGCGGCACCTAGAGTCCTCCCGCGATGCGCATCCTGCTCTGGCACGGGTACCTGCTGTCCGGCACCGGCTCGAACGTCTACACCCGGTCGATGGCGCGGGCCTGGAGCCGGGCCGGCCACGAGGTCGTGGTCGTGTGCCAGGAGCCTCACCCGGAGCGCTTCGACGTGGGTGGCGCCACGGTCGTCCGTCCCCAGCTGGACGGGCCGCTGCCCGTCTTCGTCCTCGACCGGTACTCCGCGGCACACCCGCAGCTGCTCACCGAGATGTCCACGCGGGACCGGGACCGCTTCGTCGAGCAGAACGTCGCCGCACTTCGCCGGCTGGGGGCAGCTGACCTGCTGGTCGCCAACCACGTCCTGCTCGGCGGGCCGGTCGCGGCCGGCTCCGGTCTGCGCCACGTGGTCAAGGCACACGGGTCGGAGCTCGAGTTTGCGATCCGGGGCCGTCCGGACCTGCAGAAGTGGGCGCACGACTCCGTGCAGGCCGCGGCGGCGGTGGTGGCCGGGTCCGCTCACGTCGAGCGGGTGCTGGCCGAGCTGGTGGGTCCCCCGGCAGGCTCGGTGCACGTCGTGCCGCCAGGGGTCGACCTCGAGCTGATGCGGCCTCGCGGGCGGGATGAGGCCCTGAGCGGCCTGCTCGCCGCGTCCCGGCGAGACGCGCCCAACCCTTCGGGGCCTGGTCATCGGGAGCGGGCGCCCGACGACGGCAACGCGGACCGCTTCGCCGCGTTCTTCGCCGACGCGACACCCACCGTGCTCTATGTCGGCAAGCTCAGCGACGAGAAGGGTGTCGCCCTGCTGATCGAGGCGCTGCGCCAGGTCGAGGCCAAGGCGGTGGTGGTCGGGTTCGGGCCAGCGCGCGCCGAGCTTGAGGCTGCTGCGGGCCCCCGGGTGCTGTTCACCGGCCCGCTCGAGCACCGCCACCTGGCCCACCTGTGGCCGCTGGCCGACGTCGCCGTGACGCCGTCGGTCTTTCCCGAGGCGTTCGGCATGGTCGCCGCTGAGGCGGCTGCCTGCGGCTGTCCACCGCTGGTTGCCCGGCACTCCGGGTTGGCCGAGGTTGCCTCAGGGCTGGCGGCGGAGTACCCCTCTCACCTGGCGCACCTGACCAGCTTCTCGAGCGAGAGCGCCAGCGACCTGGCGAGCCGCCTCACTGAGATCCTGACGCTGGACGAGCCCGACCGGCGGGCAATTTCGGCAGGAGCCCGACGGGCCGCGGAGCGGCTGTGGGGCTGGGAGCAGGTCGCCCATCGCGTGTTGCGTACGGTGCGGGCATGATCCCTGCCCCCGAGGCCGTGGACCTGGCGGACGGCCGCACCCTCGACGTGCTGCTCGGCGGCGCCACCGACGGCACGCCCCTGGTTCTGCATCACGGCACGCCGTCGTGCGCCACGACTTTCGAGGACTGGCACAGCGACTGCCTCGAGCGCGGGTTGCGGCTGATCGCCGTGAGCCGACCCGGGTACGCATCCTCCAGCCGGGTGCCCGGCCGCGACGTCGCCTCAGTCACCGTCGACATCGCGGACGTCCTGGACCGGCTCGGTCACGGCACGTTCGTGACGGCCGGCTGGTCCGGCGGTGGCCCACACGCGCTGGCGTGCGGGGCGTTGCTCCCCGGATGCGTGGCAGGCGCGTCGGTCGCCGGTGCGCGCATGGGAGGTGACGACCCGGACTTCACGGCCGGCATGGCGCCGGAGAACGTCGCCGAGTTCGGTGCCGCCCTCGAAGGTGAGGACTCGCTGCGCGCCTTCCTGGCTGCCAACGCCGAGCCGTTCCGGACGGTCAAGGCCGCCGAGATCATCGAGGCGTTCGGCGGGCTCGTCCCGCAGGTGGACAAGGACGTGCTGGCCGAGGGCTATGCCGAGGTGTTGGCGGCGAGCATGCGACGGGCACTCCAGCCCGGTTTCGACGGCTGGGTCGACGACGACCTCGCGTTCGTGAAGCCGTGGGGCTTCCAGCCGCAGGACATCGCCGTCCCGGTCACGGTGTGGCAGGGGTCGTTGGACCTCATGGTGCCCTTCGAGCACGGCCGGTGGCTGGAGTCGGCGATCCCTGGCGCCACGTTGCGGCTCGTGGATGGTCACGGTCACCTGTCGCTCGTCACCGCATTCCGCAGTGAGATCCTCGACGACCTGGTGCGGGCGGCTAAGGGGCAGCGTTAACCGAGGGCGAGCGTACCTCCGAGGACGACGCCGTAACCGAGCAGGGTCAGCCCCGTGGACCTGAGCACCGGGACCAGGTCGGCACCGTCGGCCCCCGATCGGACCGCCCGGACCGGTGCCACCGCCAGACCCGCCGTAGCCAGGGTGAGCAGCGCCCAGGGCCGCTCGACTGCGAGCAGGCCGACGACGGCGTACGGCAGCGCCATGAGCACCGTGTAGAGGTGGCGGGTCCGACCCGACCCCAACCGCACGGCCAACGTGCGTTTGCCGACGGCCGCGTCGGTCGGCAGGTCGCGCAGGTTGTTGGCGACGAGGACCGCGCACGCAAGAGTGCCGCAGCCGAAGCCAGCAAGAACGGAAGCCGTCGTGACCTCACCGGCCTGGACGTAGGTCGTGCCGACCGTGGCAACGAGGCCGAAGAACACGAAGACCGACACCTCACCCAGCCCGCGGTAGCCGTACGGGTTCGGGCCGCCGGTGTAGAACCACGCCGC
>JACCUZ010000043.1 GCA_013698395.1 Sporichthyaceae bacterium | reverse complement strand
GCGCTGCGCACTACGCCACCACCGCCAACCTCACCAGCACCGTCACATCTGCGACTACGGACATCTACGCGGGGTGGTCGGGCCAGTTCAACTTGTCCCACGGGCCGTGCGGCGAGCCGGAGGACACTCCCGCTACGGCGGTGCGCCCCTCGGTGACGCAGGCACGCTGCACCGGGGACTACACGCTGACCACACCGTCGTTCACCGTTGACAACACCGTGGGTGTCGACTACTACGTGGGTGCCACCAAGGTGACCGGCACGGTCAACGCGGTCGCCGGGACCACGGTGACGGTGACGGCGAAGGCACAGGACGGCTACGACCTGACCGGCCCGGCCACGTTCGACCTCGTCTTCTCGGCGAACCCTGCCTGTGAGAAGCCCGGCGACATCCAGGCCTCGGCGATCGCCCCGTCGTTGACGCAGGCCGAGTGCACCAAGGACTACTCGCTGACCACACCGTCGTTCACCGTGGACGCCACCGTGGGTGTCGACTACTACGTCGGTGCCGTCAAGGTATCCGGCACGGTGGACGCGGTCGCCGGCACCACGGTGACGGTGACGGCGAAGGCCCAGGGCGACTACGTGCTCACCGGCCCGACCACGTTCGAGCTCGTGTTCACGGCGAACCCGCCGTGCGAGAAGCCCGGCGAGAGTCACGTGCCGGTCAACGTCTGCCACGCCACCGGTGCGGCCAACCTCCCGTACGTCTTCATCACCGTCGACGACGACAGCGCGGACTTCCAGGGTCACCTCACCCACCGCAACGACCCGCGCCCGAACACCCCGGCCGACCTGATCGGGGACTACACCGACGCCGACGGGGTCTTCCACGCCTACGACGGTGAGATCACCGGCCTGGACGACTGTGGGCAGCCGGACACCACGGTTATCGCCGTGCGGCCGACGATCACCCAGGCGGAGTGCACCGCCGCCTACACGTTGACGACGCCGTCATACACGGTGCCGGTGACCGAGGGCGTGGTCTACCGCGTCGGTAGCACGGTGGTGAGCGGCACGGTGCAGGCCGTCGCCGGCACCACGGTCACCGTGGTGGCCCAGGCAACCGAGGGCTACCAGCTCGAGGGGCCGGCCAACTTCACGCTGGTCTTCACGGCGAACCCGGCGTGCGAGAAGCCGGTGACACCTCCGAAGGCCAGTGCGGTCAGCCCCGTCTTCGTCGACAGCGTCTGCCTGCCCGGGATCCTGGGTAGCTCGCGTTTGGCAAGCTACACGGTCGCTTCGACGGTCGGGGTCGACTACTTCCTCGGTGACGTCAAGCTCGCCGCGGGCAAGGTGGAGGTGGCCGACGGCGCCGCCGTCACCATCACCGCCAAGGCGCAGTCCGGGTTCATCCTCGAGGGTGTGACCACGTTCACCCACACCTTCCCGGTCCCGGTCTGCTCCACCGGCTCGACAGGCTCGACAGGCACGACGGGCACCAGCGTCACTACCCCGGTCGAGGTGGTCACCGAGGTGATGGCGGACTCGGCAGTGCTCGGGGTCAAGACCGGTCAGACCCCGGCGGCGGCCAGCCCGGCCAGCGCATCGGCAGGCACCCTTCCGCAGACCGGTGCCGGCCTCCCGATCGGCATCAGCCTCACCGGGTCGCTCCTGTTGCTTGTCAGCGGCGGGCTCATCCTCGCCCTGTCCGGCCGCCGCAGCGCCCAGCGCCAGGCATAGGCCCACGGCCCGCTAGCGCGGGTACGAGCGCCACGAGGCCCCGGAGCGACTCCGGGGCCTCGTGGTGTGTCGGCATTCGGATCGCAGTCAGCCTCTGGTCAGGCTGCCGACCGCGCTTTCACGAGTGCATAACCTTGACGAGCACGAGCCGCTCGTTGCCGCCACTCACCAGCTTTTCGAGGACCGGCCCGACGCCGCGGGCGTAGAACTTGCGCTCCACAATGCCGGGTTCGAGTGCGGTGAAGTCCTTCGTCTTGAGGACGTCACAGAACGACCCGTACGGGACTGTCGCGCTTGCCTCGAGGCTCAGTACGGTGGCCTGGTCCTCGGCTACCCCCGGGGAGTACTCCTGGTAGTAGGTGTCCCCGGCCCTGGGCTGCGCCTTCATGACGATCCCCGCGCGGGCTCCGTCGCGACCCGCCTTCCAGGAACCCGCGGTGCTGACAACGCGGCCGTTCTCGTACTCCTTGGTGTTCTCCCCGAAGTACCAGACGTTGCCGCGCCGGTCCTGCGCGTACCAGTCAAAGGTGTCCTCGACCAGTTCACCGTCGAGGTAGGCGCGGTCCCGGACCACAACCGTCTCGACCCCCTGTATCGATTTCGTGCGGTGGGTGACCCGCACGACTACCGCACCTTCGCCGTCGTCTCCGGTCTCCCGGTACCGCATCAGAGTTCCCGGCACCAGCGGCAGGAACGGGTTGTCGATGGTGGTGGTGAACCCTGCGGGGTCGAGAGCGGAGGAGGATGCCGCCGCACCCGGCGATCCCGTCGATGCACCAATGGCCGCGGCTGCGAGGACCGCCGCCCACAGGGACCCGCGCAGGAGGATCGGGCGGTGGCGCTTCTCCTGGTCGCTTACGTGGTGGCTCATGGGCACAGCGTCCTCTCACGCTGCTGAAGCGCTGCTGAAGGTGGTGTCAGCGCAGCCGGCATTCAGCAGCCACTCAGGACGGTGTGGCACGGTGACGGAGTGCGGGTCCTGGTCGTGGACGACGACAGAGGGCTCGTGCGCGCTGTCAAGCGCGGGCTGGAGAGCGAGGGCTTCGCCGTCGACGTCGCGTTCGACGGCGAAGAGGGACTCTGGCACGCGAGGGAGCATGCCTACGACGCGGTCGTCCTGGACGTGATGCTGCCCGGCATGAGCGGCCTCGAACTGTGTGCCAGCCTTCGCGAGTCGGGGAACTGGGCGCCGATCCTCATGCTCACTGCGCGCGGCGGCGAGCGCGATGAGGCGCACGCGCTTGACACCGGCGCGGACGACTTCCTGTCCAAACCCTTCTCGTACGTCGTGCTGGTCGCGAGGTTGCGGGCGCTGCTGCGTCGTGGCCGGATGGAGCGGCCGGCCACCCTGCTCGTGGGTGACCTCCTTCTCGACCCCGCCACCCACCGGGTAGCCCGCGGAGACACCGAGCTGAAGCTCACTCCGCGCCAGTTCTCGCTGCTCGAGTTCTTCATGCGGCGTCCCGGTGAGGTGCTCTCGAAACAGGTGATCCTCGAACACGTCTGGGACTTCGCCTATGAGGGCGATCCGAACATCGTCGAGGTGTACGTCGGCCAGCTGCGCCGCCGGATCGACGACCCGTTCGGGAGGGCGAGCCTGCAGACCGTGCGACTGGTCGGCTATCGGCTCGACCCCGACGGTGGCTGACATGCCGCGGAGGTCACCCAGATGGGGTTCTGTGCGCGTGCGCACGACGATAGCCGCGACCGTGGTCGTCGCACTCTCGCTCATCGCTGGCACCTGGCTCCTCCTGCTGACGCTGCAGGACGCGCTGACCCGCAGCCAGGACGTCTCCGCCCGGACCCGAGCGCGCGACGTGGCGTCGCTCGTCAGGGCCGGCACCCTCCCACGCTCCCTTGCACCGACCAGCGACGACTCGTTCGTCCAGGTGGTCGATGGTGGTGGAGCGGTCCGGGCCGCGACCTCGAACGTCCTCGGCCGATCGCCCGCCTTCAGCTTCCGGCCGGTCCGCGGTGAACTGGTGGTGCGGACGGTGACCGGGGTCCGGGATGACCAGGACCTGGAGGACTACCGCGTCTGGGCGCTGCGCGCCCGCGACGGCGACGCTGACGGCGACGCCACCGTCTATGTGGCGACGAGTCTGGAGTCCGTCTCGGACACGGTGGCGACGCTACGAAGCTTGTTGGTCGTCGGTGTCCCGCTCATGACGATGTTGCTCGGCGCGGTGACCTGGAAGGTCGTGGGACGGGCCCTGCGGCCGGTGGAGTCGATCCGGGCCGAGGTCGCCGACATCTCGGAGTCGCGGCTGTCCCGACGGGTGCCCGAGCCGGCCGGCGGCGACGAGATCGCCCAGCTCGCGCGGACGATGAACCAGATGCTGGACCGCCTCGAGACCGCGAGTCGCCGGCAACGTGCCTTCGTCTCCGACGCCTCGCACGAGCTGCAGAGTCCGCTGACTCGTCTCCGTACCCGGCTCGAAGTGGCCCTGTCGCAGGAGCCAAGCACCGACTGGGACGGTCTGGCTCGGGACCTGCTGGCCGACGGCGCCGAGATGGAGCGGCTGGTGCGCGACCTGCTGTTCCTCGCCCGAGAGGACGAGCGCCGCGTTGGCCAGGCCCCCGATGACCTGGTCGACCTCGACGACGTGGTTCTCGAGGAGGTGGCCCGGGTTCGGGTCGGTAGCCGCGTGCAGGTCGATGCCTTGGGCGTCTCCGCCGCGCCGGTCCGCGGGAGCAGGGAGCAGCTCGTCCAACTAGTACGAAACCTGCTCGAGAACGCTGAGCGGCACGCGCGGACCCAGGTGCAGCTAAGCATCTCCTCCCGTGATGACCGCGTCGAGCTGGTGGTCGCCGACGACGGACCCGGCGTTCCTGTTGAGGACCGCGATCGAATCTTTGACCGGTTCGTCCGGCTGGACGAGAGCAGGGCCCGCGACGCCGGTGGTGGCAGCGGGCTCGGCCTCTCCATCGTCGCCACGATTGCGCGCCGGCACGGCGGGACGTGCGAGGTCATGGACAGCGACATCGGTGCCCGATTCGTGGTGCACCTGCCGCGTCCCCTCGACTGAATGGGTCAGCCCTCGGTCTCCGCTGGGTCAGCGCGCTGCGCGATCTGGGCAGCATGGACGATCTGGATCTCGGCGATGGCGTCGGCCGGCACTGCCGCGGAGGCTCGCCGGTTCGTGCGCGCTATCACTTCGGGGTCGACCTTGGGCCGTCTGTCCTCGTACAGCAGCCCGTTGCGCTCCTGGGCGGTGTCGGTCAGCTGGGTGTAGCAGAAGCCAGCGACCACGGGGCTGTCGAGCAGCGCCGTGACCAGCTCGTTGTACCTGGTGGCCAGCTGGTCAGGGTCGTCGACCGCGCCGTAGCCGTTCCAGAACGCGTCGGAGTCCGGGTCGTACGTCACACCACCGAACTCCGTGATCATCAGGGGCGCGTCGCCGAGCTCCACGTCGCCGAGTGCGATGGAGCGGTAGTACGGCTGCGTCTCGCGCAGCGTACGGATGGCCGCCTCGCGGCTGCCGTAGCGCTCCCTCAGGGCGTCGGCTTCCTGGCTGTAGTCATGGATGCCGAAGATGTCGCTGACCAGGTGCTCCCAGCCGTCGTTGGCGATGACGGGGCGCGTCGGGTCGATGGCCTTGGTCAGGGAGTACAGCGCCCGCACCGTGTGCTGCTGCGCGGGATCGCTCTCCAGGGACGGCACGCCCCAGCTCTCGTTGAACGGAACCCAGGCCACCACCGACGGGGAGCTGGCATCGCGATCCAGCACTTCGAGCCACTCGCGGGTGAGCCTGCTCACTGTCGCAGTGTCGAAGGTCAGGGCGCTGGGGAGCTCGGTCCAGGCCAGCAGGCCTAGGACGTCGCACCAGTACAGGAACCTCGGGTCCTCGATCTTCTGATGGATGCGCACGCCGTTGAAGCCGAGCTCCTTGACGAGCTCCACCTCGCGGCGGAGTGCCTCGGCGCCAGGGGCTGCCAGATGTGACTGCGGCCAGTAGTTCTGCGCCAGCACCATGCGCAGCACCATGGCGCGGTGGTTGAGGCGGAACCGTCCCCGCGAGACGTCCACGCTGCGCAGGCCGACATAGCTGGTGACCTCGTCGACGACCTCGTCCCCCGACAGCATGGTGACCGTCGCGTCGAACAAGTTGTGGTGGTCAGGCGCCCAGAGGTAGGCGCGCCCGTCGTGGGCGATACGCCCTGGGTCAAGCGCCACGAAATGCGTGGTCGTCGAACCGGTCACTGGGTAGATGTCCTCGGCGACCAGCTCGTCGCGGAGGGTGAGCCGCACCCGGATCCGGGAGGAGGGGTCGTGCCCCCGGACCTGCGCCCGCAGCGCCAGGACCGCTCGGTCGAGGTCGGGTGTCCAGCGAAGCAACTCGATCCGGGTGGCGGGCACGGGTTCCAGCCACACCGGCTGCCAGATCCCGGTGGTGCGCTCGTACCAGACGCTGTGCGGCTGCTCGCGCCAGTCCTGCTTCCCCCGCGGCTGCGTGAGGTCGGTCGGCTGGTCCTCCGCCCTGACCGTGACGACCTGCTCAGCTTCCGGGACCAGCATCGGGGTGATGTCCGCCGAGAAGGGAGTGTGCCCGCCTTCGTGTGTCACGACCAGGCGGCCGTTCACCCAGACCGAGGCGCGGTAGTCCACCGCCCCGAAGTGGAGCAGCAGCCGCTCTCCCGGACGATGGGCAGCCTGGAAGCTGCGGCTGTACCAGACGACGGGATGGAACCCGGCGACGCCGATCCCGCTGGCCGGCGACTCTGGCGGGAAGGGCACCTGAATGGTGGTGGTCAGCAGCTCCGGTCGATCGGCCCAGCCCTCGTCGATGCCGACGTCGTCGTCGTCGTGCGCGAACTTCCAGGTGCCCGCAAGGTCGGTCCAGCGCTCACGGGTCAGTTGCGGACGAGGATGGTCACCACTACCGGAAGTGCGTGGTCTCAACACGATGCGCCCACCCTCCCAGGAGCCCCCAGTCGCGGCTAGGCGGGAGTCCGGCCGGACATCTTGTCACGCAGACGGCGTCGCGTGGGGAGATGGCTTGACCGGTTTGTTACTGATTCGTACGAGGTGGTGGTAGCCGGCTGCGACAAGACAGGGTCACCCCTCTTGCCCGGTCGTGGACCTTGCCGTAAGAGTGCAACCAGGCCAACGGGCGACCTGGTCGCGCGGTTGGTACACCTGCTGACTCACCGAGGGGATCTGCACATGCGCACACGTTCGATCCTGGCCGCCGCAACCGCTGGCGCCGTCGCCGCGGCACTTGCCGCCGCCCCCGCTCAGGCCGCTCCGGCACCGATCATCCAGGGTCTAGCCACACCCTTGTCGATCTCCATTGACCACGGCAAGATCTTTGTGACGCAGTCCTTCGCCGGGAAGCTGAGCAGGTACGACACCAGTGGCAGCGGCGGCACCACGCTCTACCAGGCCAGGCCGAGAGTGGGCACCGGCGCCGTGGAGGCCGGCGGGCCGGGGACCCTTTTCGCGGTCAGCGGCCGTGACAAGGAGGGCAAGAAGTTCGCCAAGCTCAAGCACCTCGCCGTCGACGGCACCGTCACAACCCGAGCCGACATGCGCGAGTTCGAGCGGAGATTCAACCCGGACGGGCACGTGACCTACGGCTTCCGGGACCTCAGCGACCGCTGCGCGGCGAAGGTTCCGAAGGATGTACCTGACTCCTACAAGGGCATCGTCGACTCGAACCCCTACGCCACCACCGTGCTGCCGGACGGAACAGCAGTCGTCGCCGATGCCGGAGGCAACGACATCATCACGGTGAGCCCGAGCGGGTTCAGGACCGAGATCGCCACCCTTCCCGCGCAGCGGGTCAAGTGGACGGAAGCCCGTGCGGCCGTGTTCCATCTCCCGGCCTGCACGCGGGGCCACAACTACTGGTTCGAGCCGGTGCCGACCGACGTCGAGTTGCACAACGGCAAGCTCTACGTGTCGGTCCTTCCCGGTGGTCCGGAGGACCCGAGCCTGGGCGCGCGGGGCAAGGTCTACACCATCGACCTGGACACGCGTGACATCACCCGGATCGGCAAGGGGTTCGCGGGCGCGACCGACCTGGCCGTGTCGCCGAAGGGCAAGGTCTATGTGACCGAGCTGTTCGGCAACGCGATCTCGACCATCAAGGACGGCGTCAGGAAGAAGGTCTTCTCGGTGCCCGCCCCATCGGCCATCGAGTGGCACAACGGCCACCTGTTCGCCACGCAGGACACGTTCGAGAACGGCTCGATCGTCAAGCTCACGCCGTGAGCTGAGATCGTCAGCGGGGGGCCCGTTTACTGCCCCCCGCTGACGCGTCGATCAGCTCCCACAGGCCGTCGACGTGCCGTTGCTCGGTCCAGGTCTGACCTACCGAGACACGCACGAATGCCGTGCCGTCCGGCAGCACCGAGGGGGTGACGTAGTAGCGGCCACTGGCGTTCACCGCCGAGCCCAGCACCCGGGTCGCGTCGTCCCCCCTCACGTGTCGGAAGCAGACCAGGCCGAACGGCACGGGCGCCACCAGCTTGAACCGCGGGTCGGCGGCAAGCCGGTCGGCCAGGCCACGGGCCATGCGTACGTGCTCGCGCACGTGATGGCGGATCCCCTCCGCACCGTAGGACCGCAGCACGAACATCAGCTTGAGCGCGCGGAACCGGCGACCGAGAGGCACGTGCCAGTTGCGGTAGTCCACCACCTGACCGGAGTCCGAGGCGGCGTCATGCAGGTACGGCGGCAGGATCGACAGCGCGTCGATCAGCTCCCCGCGATCCGCGACCCAGAAGGCGGAGCAGTCGAAGTTGGTGAACAGCCACTTGTGTGGGTTGAAGGTGTAGGAGTCGACCAGCTCCAGGCCGTCCTGCAGGTGCCGGAACTCGGGGCAGAACATGGCCGCGCCCGCGTACGCCGCATCCACGTGGTGCCACATGCCATGTGCCCGCGCCAGCTCCCCGACGGTGCGAATGGGGTCGATCGCCGTCGTGCCGGTCGTACCGATGACGCTGGCCACCACGCAGGGCATCAGCCCGTCAGCCGTGTCCTGATCGACGGCATCGCGCAGAGCGTCCGGATCCAACGCCAACTGCTCGTCCACCCCGACGAGACGGACGTGTCCGAACGCGGCGACCCGCGCCCCCTTTTCGACCGAGGAGTGAGCCTGGGTCGAGGCGTACACCACCAACTTGGTCACATCCACACCCGCGCGCACCGCCCGCTCGCGCGCCACGACCAGGGCGGTGTGGGTGGAGTCCGACGCGCTCATCTGCAGCACGCCTCCTCCGGGCCCGGTGTCGATCCGCCACGAGGCGGGCAGATCCATCAGCTCGACGAGCCAGTCCATGACCAGGCTCTCCACCTCGGTCGCCGCCGGGCTGGTCGACCAGAGCATCCCTTGGACACCGAGACCGGCCGCGACGAGCTCGCCGAGAATCGACGGCGGTGAGCTGTTCGCGGGGAAGTAGGCGAACCATCCCGGATGCTGCCAGTGGGTGATCCCCGGAAGGATGACCCGGTCCAGGTCCGCCAACACGGCATCGAAGGGTTCCGGCTTCTCCGGCGGCCTCGCGGGCAGCCCCGCACGCACCTGTCCCGGCGTGGCGGTCGACGCGATGTCCCGCTGATCGACCGTGGCCAGATAGTCGGCGACCCAGTCGACCAGAGCGTGGCCGTGGCGGCGGAACTCCGCCAGCGGCATGTGGTAGCTGTCGGTCACGGCCCCGTCCTCGCTGCCCTGCCCTCGAACATGTAGCCCAGGATCCGTGGGGCTGTCTTCTCGTAGTAGGTGTCGAGGCTGGTGACGGTCAAGCCCGCCTGCTCCAGCACAGCAGGGATGTCGCGGTCGAGAGTGCAACCTCCGGCGAGCCGCCGCTGCACCGGCGACAAGCGGTGCTGCCAGTGCGCGACCGAGGCGTCGGGGGACCGGCCGTGCTCGACGAAATGGAGCCGCCCGCCTGGGCGCAGCACCCGGAGCAGCTCGCGCGCAGCAGCGACCGCATCAGGAATCGTGCACATCGTCCACGTCGACAGCGCTGCGTCGAAGCGAGCGGAGGGAAACGGCAACGCCTGACCGTCCAGGCCGGCGAAGGTGACCGGCACCGGCGACGCCGACCGCCGCTTCGCCGACAGGGCTCGGCCGACCTCGGACGGCTCGATCGCCCATAGGCTGGTCACCGACGGCGGGAGGTGCGGCAGGTTCAGGCCGCTGCCGAACCCCACTTCCACCACGTCCCCGGCCAGTCCAGCACAGACCCGGGCCCGGATGGCGCGGGAGTCGCCGAGGTCCATCAATCGGTTCTGGAGTCTGGGCAGGACCTGATTGGCGTAGATGCCCATGACGCCTCAGCATGCCAGTCCCTGCATCACCGGTGGATAGTCTGCGCCGATGACCGAACGGCGAGCTTCCCGGCTCGTCACTGCACCCCTGCTCACCGTGGGTGTAGACATCGGCGGCACGAAGGTGGCTGCCGGTGTTGTGACCTATGACGGGCGGGTGCTCGACCACGTACGTCGGGAGACCCCCGATCGCACCAAGACGCCGGACGTCATCGAGGACGCCATCGTCGGCGCGGTTCGGGAGCTGATGAGCCGCCACGAGGTGCACGCCGTCGGCATCGGCGCCGCCGGCTTCATCGACGTGACCCGGTCGCACGTCCTGTTCTCCCCGCACCTGTCATGGCGCAACGAACCGCTGCGCGAAGCAGTCAGCACGCGTCTCCGGCTGCCGGTGGTCGTCGAGAACGATGCCAACGCCGCGCTGTGGGCGGAGTGGCGGTTCGGCGCCGCGCGCGGCGAGACCCATGCGGTCTGCGTCAACCTGGGCACTGGGATCGGGGGTGGCTTGCTGCTGAACGGGACGCTGCAGCGTGGCCGGTTCGGCGTGGCGGGGGAGTTCGGGCACATGCAGGTCGTGCCGCAGGGCAGGCGTTGCGAGTGCGGCAACCGTGGATGCTGGGAGCAGTACGCCTCGGGCAACGCGCTGGTCCGTGAGGCGCGGGAGCTCGCTGCGGCCAACTCCCCGGTGGCGCACGCGCTACTTGAGCGGGCGGGTGGTCAGGTCGGCTCCATCACCGGACCGATCGTGACCCAGGCAGCGCGCGACGGCGACCCAGCCGCCCGCGAGCTCTTCCAGGAGGTCGGCCAGTGGCTCGGGCTGGGCATCGCCAACCTGGCAGCTGCGCTGGATCCCGGGACCGTCGTGGTGGGCGGCGGACTGTCCGAGGCCGGTGACCTCCTTCTCGGTCCGGCGCGAGAGTCCTTCTCCCGGGCTCTCACCGGTCGCCGGTTCCGTCCCGAGCCGCGCATCGTGCGAGCCGACCTCGGCAACGTGG
Source organism: Sporichthyaceae bacterium (assembly GCA_013698395.1). Classification (GTDB taxonomy): domain Bacteria; phylum Actinomycetota; class Actinomycetes; order JACCUZ01; family JACCUZ01; genus JACCUZ01. The sequence continues at coordinate 2,706 of JACCUZ010000043.1, read as the reverse complement.
CGGGGCTGGTCGGTGCTGCTGACCTCGCCCGCCCGTTCGCCCGCCGGTTCCGTCGCGCCCGGGCCAGAGCGGTCGACCGGCGCCGGCGCCGGCAGGACTGGGCGACGTGAACCCTTCGGTGCGCATGTCGAACGTCGACGCCGCCTGGCTGGGCATGGACTCGCCAGACAACCTGATGATGGTCACGGCCGTTCTGCACCTCGACGAGCCGATCGACCGGGAGCGGCTCACCGACGTACTGCGCCTGAGGCTGCTGGCGCGCTACCCCAAGTTCTCCCAGCGCCCGCTGCCGTCGGGCAGTCCTTTCGAGCAGCCGGTGTGGAGTGACGACCCCGACTTCGACATCGACCGCCACGTCGTCGAGGCCGGCCCGAGGGAGGACGACGCTGCGCTCGCCGACCTGGTGAGCGACCTGCTCGGGCGCCCGCTGGACATGCACCACTCGCCGTGGCAGTTCCACCTCGTCGAGATGGGGAACGGCACGGCTGTTGTGGCGCGGCTGCATCACTGCATCGCTGACGGCATCGCCCTCGCGAGCGTCCTGCTCTCGCTGACCGACGACCACCCCGACGTTGCCCCCGGAGTGGTCCAGGACGTGGTCACCACCGACGTCCGGGACCCGCGCCGGCCGGGGCTGCGCACCCGAGTCGCGGAGGGCTCGGCCGACGTGGCTCCGGTAGCCGGCGTCGACCCGCTGGTCCCGCGCAGCGTGCGGCAGGCGATCGGCTCGGCACGGTTCGGGTGGCGGGTCCTGGTGACCGGGCTCGGCCTGCTCTTCGCCAATCGCGACCCACGGACCCGGCTCAACGGGACCGTCGGGGCAGCGAAAAAGGCTGCCTGGACTGCGCGCCTCGACCTGTCGATGGTCAAGAGGGTCGCCGCCGCGCTCGACGTCACAGTCAACGACGTCCTGCTGGCCGTCACGGCCGGAGCGCTGAGGCGCCACCTGTTGGCCCACGGCGACCGTCCGCACGACCTTCGCATCTTTGTCCCGGTAGACCTGCGGCCACCGGACGAGCAGGTGCCCGTGTCCCTGGGCAATCGGTTCGGCATCGTCTTCATCAAGCTGCCGGTCGGTTGTCCCGACCCCCTGCTGCGCGTGCGTGCGGTCCACGACCGCATGGGTGCGGTCAAGGCGAGCGCGCAGGCTGCCTCGACGTTCGCCATCCTCGCCATCGTGGGCGCTCTCCCCGCCTGGGGGCACCGGTTGGCCGTGCGCATCCTCGGTGCGAAGTCGACAGCGATCGTCACCAACGTGCCAGGTCCTCGCGATTCGGTCTTCCTGGCCGGTGCCCGCTTGACCCGGCTGGTGTTCTGGGTCCCACAAGCCGGATCGGTTGGGCTGGGCGTGAGCATCCTGAGCTACGCCGGCGACGTCACCGTCGGCGTCGCGGCGGACCGCAACCTGATCCCGGACCCGACCCGCATCACCGCGGCGGTCGAGGTCGAGCTCCAAGCGCTCGCCCGCGTCTCACTCGCCGTCGACGGGGAGCTGCTTCTGGAGGAGATCTCGATCGCGGCGCCCCGCGGACAGGCACTCATCGCCGAGGTGCAGCAGGAGTACGTACGCCGCTACGGCGGTCGGGACCGCACGCCGGTGGACCCAGACGAGTTCACCGGCCCCCACGGCACGTTCCTCATGGCCTCTGTGTCCGGCACGGTGATCGGCTGCGCCGGCTTGCGCCGGCAACGAGACGGGGTCGCGGAGGTCAAGCGGATGTACGTCCGTCCGGAGCACCGCCGGCGCGGCCACGCGCGCGGGATGCTCACGGCTCTGGAGAACTGGGCCCGCGAGCACGGCTACCGTCAGATCGTGCTGGAGACCGGCATCGGTCAGCCCGAGGCGCTCGCCCTGTACACCACCGCTGGCTACCAGCCGGTCGAAGGTTTCGGCCACTACCGAAAGTCCCCGCTGTCCCGCTCCTTCGCGCGCGACCTGTGACAGCGACCCGTCAGCCCAACCGGTCGTCGACGTAGCACCAGCGCCACGCCTCGCCCTGCTCGAAGCTCCGGATGACCGGATGACCGGTTCCCTCGTGGTGGGCGTGGGCATGACGCTGGGGCGAGGAGTCGCAGCAGCCGACGTGTCCGCAGCCCAGGCACAGCCGCAGGTGCACCCACCGCGTCCCGTCCCGGAGGCACTCCTCGCAACCCTTCGGCGTTCTGGGACGAATGGCGCTGCTGGCCCTCCGCAGGTGCTCGCAGGCCTCGGTTCGGTCGTTGCGCGCCACCTCGGCCCCCTTGTCGTGCAGCCGATCCAACAACGACTCCTCGGTGTCGAGCACGGCGAGCACGTCACGCAGGATCTCGTCGTCGACGTTGCCGCTGTTGCGCGCCTCGAGGACAACCCCGCGCTCTGCGTGCAGCATCTCCGAGCGCAGCCGGCGATACGCCTCGCTGGGAGTCTCGTCGCCCTCGGACGAGCCGAGCCGTTCCCAGGCTGCGTCCGCCCGCGAACGGGTGCGCTCCTCCAGCCGGTCGATGACGCCCGGGTCATCACCGTCGCGCCGCAGCTCCTCGAGCCGGGCCAGGCCGGCCTGGGTGGCGCGGGAGAGCAGGGCCGCTTCCTCGAGCGCATCTTCCGCCGGGTGGGCCCGGGCAGGTTCAGCCGGCGTACGAGCCAAGGCAGCGTGGTCCCCTGGAGCAGCAGTGTGCCGCCCACGACGACGAACGCCGCGAGCACGAGCACGTCGCGATGTGGCGTCT